>JAPLVQ010000177.1 GCA_026397035.1 Candidatus Iainarchaeum sp. | reverse complement strand
CACCTGTTCCTGCACCACCCCCGGGACCAGCACCCGCAGCCCCGCCTTGCTCTTCAGTAGGAGTAACAACAACTGTTCCAGCAGCATTCACAGTAACCGCTAGCGTGGACGTTTGAGTTTTATTCACATCCCCACAACAACCAGCAGTAAATGTAATATTTTGCGCACCCAACACAGCTGAATCAGAAACAGTTAAACCGATTGAATCAGAAACATAACTATCAACAGCTAAATTAGTATCCAAAATTGTGGATAACGCTCCGCTTGTCAACGTCCATCCGGTTGGGTAATTCCAATCAATAGTAATTGGATTGGTTGCGATTTCATTTCCTTTATTTGTTACTCTAACCGTGTATAGTAATCCTGTGTCTCCTTTGGTTACGCTTGTGTTGGAATCTACCCAATCAATTAATAGGTATGGCCCGCCTGCGTAAGAAACAACTCTTGCTAGAGTTGTAGTTTGTGTGGGGCTTGCGGATGAATCAAGCGCGTTCACATATATTCCAAAATTTGTATCACTCTGAACAGTCTTCGCTCCAACCTTTACGGGCAATAACACACTATTCCCAAAACTATTCTTCGGATTAAGGTAGAATCTGTATCCAATACTTGTCTCAGCTTCCCCACCATAAGTAATTTGTGTTTTATTATCCCAATCACTCGAAACCATAAAGCGTAATATTTTGTCTCCGGTGTTTGTTACATTTAAATCGCCTAAAGTAGCTTCTTCCCCAAACAAAATTGATTGTACACCAAAGAAGGTTGGTGTTACGCTCCACGTCCAATCCCAATAAGAATAAACACTCATCACATTCGAATCAGAATTATGGTCTAATGTATCGCTTGAATAAATTTTATACTGCCACAAAGAATCAACTAAAGCAGTAGTATTGAAATCACCAGTGTAATGATATGTATATCCATAACTATAATCATTCGTCATAGCATTCGAACTCCAAGCACCCCAACCAGCATTCGAATCATAAATTCTTACAAGTAAATTTACATCTCTCAGTGCAGTGTATTCAGTAACATTCGCATCCACTATCACATCAGCACCAGGATCAACACCAACATTAGAATCAGGAGTAATCGTAACCCCAGAAACAAAAGGAACAGTATTATCAGTCACAGTAACTGATTCAGTTGCGGTTGCAGTTTTCGCCGCAACATTATACGCAGTAAAAACACAATTCACATCACCCGCATTCAACAAACTCGCTGAAACCGAATATACTGCATTATAATCCTTCACCCTCGCGCTTAAACGCGCATTTGTAATATTCAAATCAGGACCAACAACATTCACCAGAACATAATCAAGTAACAAGTCGTCGTGCCAAGTAGCATAACAATTCAAATCAACACTATCACTAACAACACTAGGAACACGCCCTTGAGTTGTCAAGGAAGGAGCGTTAGAATCAACCACAACCTCAGAACCAGCAACCAAACTCAATGGATTAGACAACTGAACAAACAAATCATTCAAATCACCAGAACCATTCCAAGAATTAAAAACAACAACCGCTCCGTGTGAGTTGAAGTAATCGCCTGAACTAATTATTCCTGAATAAATATTTCTTTTCCAATAAGCATATACTGATTGATCATAAAAAGTGGTTGTGGGTGATAAACTTTTTGAAGATTGTTTTGTAAAAAATACTGCCCCTACTCGATCAAGGCTTCTTTTATTATAAACCCCGATAAAATTAACATCATTTATTAACAAAGTATTATTTAGCATATTAACATCACTTGTTGATAAAGTATTGCTAAATAAATTTGTAAACTTATTAAATTTATTGGGCAAGAAAGAAGCAAAATTATCACTTATGTCCCAGGATGTTCCTGACTGATTTGAGGAAATGTTTTCATCATACCAAAAGAATGAGTTCTTTGCATAAGTGGTGTATCTGGTGTTGTAATCCATTCCCCCTACAGTTCCTTTCACTGTAATGATTGAAGTGAGTGGACCATTAGTATCAACTGAGAAAAGAGGATTGGCCAAATTCTGCGGACCATAAACAGTTAATCCGGCCGCAACGTATGGTGAGTAGAACATTGGATTGCTTCCATTAATATCTGTGTTTGAGCCGTTGTTGTTTTTTATTTTTGTTATACTTCCGCCTTTGTTTATATCAATTGTTGTTAAGTATGAGGAGTTGTTGATGTCAAAAGTGAATCCTCTTTGAGTAGTGTTCAAATCAGTAGTATATGTTTTTGAATGGCTTTCGGAAGAATAGCTTACTTCAAAATGTCTTATTTCGCCTTTATCAATTGAAACAAGGAAAACTAAGTTAGTTGATGTTACTAGTCCGCTGGTTATTGTTGAATTATAGATTTGTGAAGGAATTTCTATGCATGAGTTTGTTTGGTTACAATCAATTACTCTTATTGAATTCGCATCAGCTCCATAATTGAAAGTTACATTAGTGTCTATTGGCGTGAACCAGAGCGGGATAGTGCTGGATATTATTTGGTTCGGTAATGTTCAGGTCGAAACTGAATGGAAAAATGTTTCCGTTGGAGTCTGTATGTCTGTTTGTCCATACTTCCCCTTGATAAAATACTTTTGAGAAGTATTGTGCTCCAATTATTGCATCGTACCAACCACTCGTTCCATTTAAAGTGTAATTGTAGTCAAAAGAATTGTAATCCGTTGCTGTGCCAGAAAGTGTCATGCTTCCAGCGCTTAATACTGTTGTGCCGTTACTGTCGATTATTTTTATTGTTGGAACAAAACTCATGTTTGTGTCAATCCTTAAAGTAACATTTTGGTCAGTACTAAAAAAAGAGCGTGGCTTTCCGCTTGAATTAAATGTGTGTAACCTTCCGTGCGGACCAACTAGAACAAATACTTCATTAACATCTCCAGCGTTCCCCGCATTATCAGTAGCATTGAAATCTACTCCATAATTTCCATCTGTTGTTATTGGAATGCTTCCTGAATAAGTTTGCCACACACCCCAAGAAATAGTGCTTGCGGGGTTAGTATCTAAGCGATAAGTTGTTGTATTGCACCCACTTCCATTTACATCACTACAGGTCAAGTGAATGTTTTGGTCGGGTTTTTGCCAACCAGTATTCCCATCCCAACTCATAATTGGTTTAGTATTGTCAATCATGAAATTCAAATCACTCGCTTTAAACGCGGTTGAATTTCCATCATCAGTTATTTTCGCAAGAATAAAATAGTTCCCATCAGTAATCCCCGAAAGTGAGAAAGAATAATTACAATCAACTGCTAATGTATTCCAATCAGTTCTTGCACAATTAGATGAAGTCAAATTAAAATCTTGTACGATTGATGTTCCCGTTCCTTGTGCCCGGCTCAAGCTGTAATTCAAGTCAATTCTCTGCACACCCCCATCAGCATCAAAAACATTATAATCAACTACAAGATTTCCATCACGCGCATAAGAAAATGAAGGCAATCCTTGCGTCATCAAATAACCCCCAATCTTTACAACATTCACATCAGGAACACGATTGAGTGTATTATAGTCTATATTAACATCAAGTAACATTGAAGTAGTTCCTTTGCCCATGTTTGTGTCATCAGTTTCAAATGTTGCTTTGTACTGAAAGTAGCGGCTGTTGCTAAACATATTCAAATCAATTGGGTTATTGAAATCAGTAAAATAATTTGAAACATTCCTATCAGTTCCTGAAAAGTTTGAATCACCGCAATTAGATTGGGCGCAGGAACGGGCTTGGAGTTTTAAGCGTGCAACTCCTTTTTTGTAAATGTTTGTAACTTCAGTAGCAGAAAGTGCGCGGTTCCAAACAGCAACATCTTCAATAGAGCCAGAAAAAAAATTACTAGTGCCCCCAAAAGAAGCAATATTTAAAAATGATGAAGATATTAGATTTGAGTTTCCAGAAGCGGTGCCTATTGTTGTAGCAACATTTTGTCCATCATAATAAATCAAGTATTTGCTTCCGTCCCAGCTGATGGCTATATGGTGCCAACTAGTGTTAATTGAAGGGATGGTAGCTGATGTAACACAAGTTCTTTTGGACCCTCCCGAAATCACACTCAAAATCTCATTAGTACAATAACCTGTTGAATCACCAAAAGAAATATAATCACCTTCACTAGCCACATTAAAAGACAAAAGGATTTTGCCATCAGTACTTGAAGTTATAGTACTTGAAGGTTTAACCCAAAAACTTGCAGCATATATTGTTTTTGAAAAATTTGGTACATTTATGTCCCCACTCACTCCATCAAACACGCCTGCATTAGTGTTCCAAAGTCCTGTGTTTGTAGTTCCATTATTCAAATATGCCCCAGTGAGTAAATTTCCATCGTTACTATTGCCTGATGAGTCTGGTGTTGTTATTCCGCTCATGTTTGTGTCCTTGTGTCAGGAGTTCTTATCCCCCAACTGCTTGTGGCGTTTTCATCAAACAACCATTCTCCTATCAGGTTTGTGCGATTCATGTCTGGCTGAACTATTCCATTTCTTTCTGATTGATATAAAGAGTTGGCTTCTACAGCGCTTAATTCGCGGCCCCAAGTTCGAATATTATCAATCGAACCGTTGAAATAAGTACTTCCTCCTTTACCTATCTTTACCGCAGAAGCAATCACAGAAGTACTAGTAGTAATTACAACATGATGCCAGCTGGTATCACTTACTGGGTAACGGATTAAAACCGGTTTTATAGATACATCATCAATATACCAAGTGGTCGCTCCTAAACAATTCTCTCTTAGTCCGGGACTCGCATAACTTGCAGAACTTGCATAAAAACGAAAGTACTGCCATTGTGAACTAATTGATGGAAGAGCCGTATTCCCATAACTTGGCCAAGCGCCACCCATTTGTTGAACCAAAACATATGGAGTGCCGCTGGATATATAAGCCCATCCGGAAACTAAATAAGTGGTCCCGTTTGTTAAGCTAAGACTTTGATATAAACCAGTATATTGTTGGGTTGTTATTATTTTTTGTGAACTGCTTCCTCCATGAACTATTGTGGTTTCTTGGGTTGGAGTCACACCAGCACCATCAGCAGACCAACCAGTAGCTATGCCACTGCTGTATGGTGCTTCCTCCCCTCCATTTGTTAATATTTCACTTCCCCACAAAGTAGTTTGCACCCCATCAATGTATACTACCGGATTTACCAGTCCTTCTGGTATTGCGCTGTCGTCAATATATTGGTTGGAGTTGAGTTCGATGCCTCCATTACCATTACTATTTGATTTCACCCAGTAAGAAATTGTTTTAACGTTCCCAATGTTGCCAATATTTACATAATCATTATTTCCGTCAAAGTTTAGTGCATTACCAACTTTTCCTGCTACAATATTTGGGTTTTGTGTGATGTTATCCATGTGAAGCATTAAAACATTTCCGCACATGTTGATATCGTTTGTCGCTTGACTTGAGCAGGCGTTGTTTGGGAGTGCGCCGTATTTTATTTGGGGATTAAAAGTAAATTTGTTCCATTGGGAGCTTCCTCCTGCGTCAAAGATTTTGGAATTAAAATCTCCTGTAGAAAAATAATTTACCGCATCCGGGGATTGAAGAACTACATTTCCGTCAGGGTTTACTACTGTATGGTAACTACTTCCCAAACCAAAATCAGAATAAGAAGTATCAATAAAATTTGAAGCAAAAACGGTGCTAAAAAAAAGTGTTATAATAAGCAAAAGCGTTAGACCTACTAAAACAGCTCTTCTCCTAAAAAACATAGTACACAACCCAACTAAACTATCTGACAAGTCAGCAGAACTGACTGGTAATAGTAATTAACTACAAGTATAAAAGGCTTTTTTTATGAATTACTTGAAGAATTCGCATCGAAAATCTGGTTCATGCTTACCCAAATTCCGAAAGTAATTCGCATCGAAAATCTGGTTCATGCTGGTCTAAAGGCAGGTCACTAGTTCTCACTATTTCAGATATTGCACCAATCTTTTTTGACACCCACATGTGTAAAGCTAGTACATAATTAGTGGCGTGTCCGGAAGTGTCTTTTGAGAGCATTATTTTTCCTATTGCTGAATCTACTTTTCCAGCGTTTGGGAAAACAAGTTTTTCAAGTACATTTGACTTGGAAGGATTACAGGAGAAATAAACTCTTTTAATTACTCTGTTTTCCGGTGGATCTTGCGGGTTACAGTTAGAATAACATTTTTTTGTCGCGATTATCATTGTGAGAAAACTTCCTTCACCAGGTTTGTATCCTTCTTTCTCAATGAAGAATACATAATCAAGGGAAGTATCAAAAGGTAATAAGACTGAGTGAAGCGTGTTTGCTATAGCTTTTCTTGTATTTAGCGAGAGAGCATCTACGTTTGTCGGAGATTTTGCATAATCTTCTTTTATTAGCGCAAGTAAGTAATCAAACTCGGCGGATTTTGCTTCGACTTTGTCTAAAGCGCTTATCGCTCTTCCGTCACGAAAAACGCTTACGTAAGTAAGGATTTTTAAAGAATCAATCGCGAAATCTGTAGAGTAAAAAG
>JAPLVQ010000048.1 GCA_026397035.1 Candidatus Iainarchaeum sp. | reverse complement strand
TGAAAAAATCCAAACACCCCATACAGATAACAATAAAAGAAATATGGCTCGCGAGTTAATCTTAAAAAAACGATTTTTGGAATAAGATATAAGTTATAATCAAAATTAATTCAACTCAATACATTAATTAAATGAATCTAAAGCAAAGAGTTTGAGAGAAAAAGCTGTATTGATTAAACGGTGAAGCAAAATGACTGATTATTATGAAAAGCTTGGACTAAAAAAAAGTGCGTCAAGCGAAGAAATCAAACGCGCGTATAAGGAACTCGCAAAAAAATACCATCCTGACGTTTCAAAAGAACACGAAGCGGAAAAAAAATTCAAGGAAGTAAACGAAGCCTATACAATACTCTCAGACCCGCAAAAAAAAGAACAATATGACCAGTATGGCGACGACGCATTTAAGGGATACTCAGGAGGCGGCGGAGCAGGATTTTCAAGCACGAATTTTAATTTTGAAGACATATTCAACCAATTCTCAGGCTTTGGCTTCTCTGATTTTGGAGAAATATTCGGCGGAAGAGGAAGCGGCGGAGGAACAAGACACGGACACAAAGACAACGGCTCAAATATTAAAACTAATTTATCAATTTCTTTTGAAGAAGCAGCATTTGGAACAACAAAAGAATTAAGCTACGAAAGAATAGAACGCTGTGAAAAATGCCACGGAAATGGAGCAGAAGGGCAATTAAAAAAATGTTCTGTATGCGGAGGAAGGGGAGCTGAAGTACGACAACAAAGAACCCCTTTTGGAATATTCCAAACCCAATCGATATGCCACAAATGCCACGGAAAAGGAGAAATACCTGAAAAAGAATGCTCAAAATGCGGAGGCGACGGACTTAACGCAAAACAAACAACAATCTCAATAAAAATTCCTGCGGGAATAGACACAGGAAATCACTTAAGACTTGCTGGAAAAGGACATGAAGGAAAAGACGGGGCAGGAGATTTATTTGTAATATTATTTATAGAGCCCCATGAAATATTCAAGCGCGACGAAGAAGACATTTATGCGGAAATACCAATCTCTTACACAGAAGCCGCGCTAGGAGCAACAGTAGAAGTACCAATACTACGCGGAAAAGCGGATTTAAAAATTCCTTCAGGAACACAAACAGGAACAATATTTCGAATGAAAGGAAAAGGCATAAAAAAACTAAACAAAGAAGAAACAGGGGACGAGTATGTAAAAGTAATAATATCAACCCCCACAAAACTGTCAAAAAAACAAAAAGAACTACTTGAACAAATCCAAAAAGAAGATGAAGCCTCTAAAAAGAGAAAAGGGATAATTGACAGAATAATTGGGAAATGAAATCTGGGGTTTTTTAGTTTTATTTACAACAAAAGCTTAATTAATAATGAAGTTCTAATTTGATTATGCCTTTTGAGAAAAAAACAATTGCACGTGTTTTGGATAATTGTGTTAAAGCAATTAATGAAGGGTTGCCACTTGGAAAAGAATTTGAAGATGATGCAGCCAAAATTCTTTTGAGCACATGCAAACAAAGGAGGATAAATACAGATAGCTACTTGGAAGTAATGCGTGAATTCACTCCTGGAACAGTACTTAAAGATTTTGCAAAACTTGGATTAGCCCAAAAAAGGCACTTGGGATTTCTTAGAAAATACAGGTACCTAATCGAACTTGAAAACGGGCTTGCAGTGCTAAGTCATGTTTATGCTGAAGAATGTTCAAAACTTAGACAAATATTAAGAGGCAAAACTGTCCAGGAAAGAGTTTTATTTTTTTCAGGAAGAATTGGATTGTCACGCCAAATATTCGAACTTGAAAAATTAGATCGGCAGTATTATGCTTTAACAGGTAAAAGGAATAAATCAATCGAAAAATGGTTTTACCAAAGAGTGAAAAAAGCAGATGGAGAAAGAGGTAGTTTATATTCTGATATGCAGGAAGGCAAAAATCTTTTTCCTTGGCAAAAAAGAAAGTATGCTGAGTGGTCAAAGAGAATAGATGAAGTGAACAAACAAATTAATGCGTTTGGAATAAAGTTTAAAACTGCTATTTTAAGCCAACTACAACTTGAATTCGTTAAAAGAAGAAAGTATCTTTCGGAAGTCCGAGCCGCTCAAATAGACCCCGCATTGGGCAGACGACAAAAATACTTTTTTGAAAGAGCGGAAAAAGCGATGCTTGCAAAGAAATCTTTTGTTAGAAAATAAACATTGTATTTTTTAGGATTAAGTACTTAGCGCACGGGAGGAAAACGCCTGGGGTCAAGCTTCCAGTAAGGAAAAGAAAAATGAACTTTCTTCTTAACCCTAAAACCCGCTTTTTTAAAAGCGATTTTATGCGCAACGGTTCCGACGAGCCGAATTTTATTCAACTCGTTTTCAACTAAAGAATCTACTTTATCAACCCATGCCTGATTGTGCCACGAAGGATTTACTGTTTTAAGTTCCATTTTATATTCGTCTCTTTGAATTTGACCTAGCTTTAACCTTCTGTCAAGAAAGCTTTTTGAACAACAATAATCACAAGTTTCCGCTTCATTAATTTCTCCCCGATCTTTTAATCTGGATATTACTGCCAAAAGACTTGGTTTTTGATAAGCAAAGTGCTTGTGAGTTGAAGAAGCAAAAGCCCTGAATCTGTGTTTAGTTGAAGATTTAATAACTTCTTTCAAAAGCAAATCAAAGACCTTTACTTTTGACTTTCTTTCAAGCTCAGTTAAAGTTTGTGCATTACTGCCATGGAAATTCCCAAGCACAATTGCTGGAGAACCTCGAGGAAAATTTTTTAAATCAAAATTCAAATCGCAAAAGTGTGCTTTCCCAGGAAAGCTTATCTCAATTCTAAAAACAAAAGGTTTTTCTCCTCTACAAATAAGCGGTACTATTCCATGTTCTTTGAAAAAAGGAATAGTTGTGATTTCTCCTAAAAATGGTCCGAAACGCTTTATTGAAAGCAAAAGTTTACTTGCCCTGCTTAACTTGGATTCCTTTCCAAAAAACTTGACTGAATGAGCGCCTATTATGAAACCAATAAAGTTCCTTTTGCCAATGGTTTTTGCAAAACCAATTATACCTCCCAAATCTTTTTGAGAAATTTCATTTCTGCCAATAGCATTCATTGCAATCGCAAGCGCTTCTTGATTATCCCCTTCCTTAAACTCTTTTTGAGCGGACAATATTTCTATTGCCTTTTCTCTATTAACAAGAACGTCACTCATATACAAACACTAACTCAAACTTAATATAAAACTTTTTTTACTCCATCAGTCACTTTAACATATTTTAAACTTTTTTATAGTAATCTATTAGTATGTGGCTGTTTTTTAGGTGGAATCCTCTTTTTACTTTCGTTTTCTTTTAGCCCGTTCTGCCAGAAGCTCGCGTGCTTTTTTTGTCCTTTCTCTTGCCATGGCACTTAGTTCATCAGTTAGTATAATAGGACTTAACTTGCGCAGTTGTTCTTGGGGGCGGTCTTTTTCAAGTTTTTCAGAAAGCTGTTCAATTCTTGACCCGCGGTTTTTCCAAAACCTTAAATGAAGCGAAACCCTTTTCCAAAGCTTTTGATTTGGTCCGCCTAATAATAACTTTTTCTTTATCTGCACAAAATCACTAAACAATTGTATTTACTGCTTAATATAAAGTTTGTGAGTAAAAAACATTCCTGACTAAAAAGCTTTTCTAATCAAAAAGCTCTTTGAAATCATTTTTTTGTAAGAATAGTAAAATGCAAGGAAGCGGCTACGTTAAACCCATCAAGATTTGCCCCAGTGGCAAATTTTAATTCAATTGGAGAAAGATTTATTATAATAATTCCATTTTTGGCGAGAGCTTTTTCATAAACCGCAAATACCTGATTAGTATGATAGCCTCCGTTCAGTGGACCTGAATAATCAAATATTACGTCAAACTTTTTTCTTGGGCAAAAATTTTCAATTAATCCAACATGTAAATTATCAATAAACGCGACATTATTTTTAGCTTCAGCGAGAAGTTTTTGATGAACTTTTGATTCTTTTTGGCCATGTTTATTTTGGTATTCTTTAAAATACCTTTCTTTCGGTAATCCTATCTGTACCGTAGCCGGACTTTTGTCCGCTTTTGTATGCCACACATTTGTCCGCTTTTCAAATATCATTTTCGCTTCTTGTTATAATACTTTTTGTTGAAGTAAATCACAGCTGGCGTTTGCCAGCCATGAATTTCCTGTTTGC
>JAPLVQ010000065.1 GCA_026397035.1 Candidatus Iainarchaeum sp. | reverse complement strand
GAGCATTTCTTGATGTGCTTTTGGATTTTCCCGGTTTGTGACTTGCTCCGCCAAATGGGTGATCCACAGCATTCATCTTTACGCCTCTTACTCTTGGATACATTTTTCTCTTTGCTTTGAATAAATGAAAGTTTGTTCCTGCTTTTACTAAAGGTTTGTCTCCTCTTCCCCCGCAGGATACATTTCCTATTGTTGCTCTTACATCCAGCGGAAAATTCAATAATTGCCCTGAAGGCATTTTTACTGTTGCTTTTCTGCTGTCTTTCGCCATCAAAAGCGCATAACTCCCGCTTGTTCGAACAAAGGATCCTCCGTCCCCTGCTGCTTTTTCAATATTAAATATTGGGCATCCTTCAGGCAACTCTCCAATATAGGAAACATTTCCGAGTTCGATTGCCACCCCTTTTCCTTGCTGAATTTTTTGTCCTAAATGAACCCCTTCTGCTGCAGGCAGATATTCTTTCTTGCCGTCAATAAAAATAATCTCCGCAATTATTGCTTGTCTTCCATTTTCTTTAATTAAATTTGTTATTTCTCCTTTTCTTAGTTCTTTGCCGTGTGTTAAATATCTCGCGTCAATTCCTTTATGCTTCGCTTTGAACGTGTGCGATCCTTTCCCTGATCTTTGTGATATTAATCGTTTTCCCATTTTTATTCACTTTTCAAATTTCAATAACTAAAAATAAATTTTACAATACTCCTAATTTTGTTGCAAGCTCCCCTGCCTTGAATTTCTTATTAATTCTCACAATTGCTTTTTTTCTTCCTTTCATATCCCTAATTATATTTACTTTTTCAATTTTTATTCCATATGCTTCTTCCAAAACTTTTTTTATTTCCTGTTTGTTTGTATTGTCATTTACAATAAAAGTGATCTTGTTTTCTGCTTCAATCATGTTAACCGCTTTTTCTGTTACAAGCGGGTAGAGCACTACTTCCATGTCATGGAGTGTTGCTGTTGCTTTCAGTGCTTTTTCTGCCGGAGTTGCTATTTTTTTCTCGCCTTTCGCATTCAAAACTTTTTCTGCCTTGCTTTCGACATTTGACTTTAATTGTTTTGAAGCTTTTTCTTCTTCCTGCGCGAGCGTCTTTGCTTCCATTTGCTTTTTTTCTGCATCAGTCAATTTTACCATAAACATTACCTTTCAATAATTCATCACTTTTTCTTTATTATAGCCGCTACTGTGGGTTTTGCTACCACATTTGCTACTTTCTTCTCAGCTACTCGCACTTCCTTCTCAGCTTTCGCATTATTTTTTCTAATATCAAAATTTGGTTTAGCTTTAAGAATTTGTTTTACTGTTTTGTTTTCCTTTCCAAGTTCTTCAATCGCTCCTTTAGTCCATACTACTAGTCTTCCGGCTTCTGCTCCAGGGGCAAGTAATTCAACATTTAATGATTGTGCTGTTACTGTTTCTACTCCAGGAATATTTCTTGCGGCTTTTAATACCGGCGAATTTTTTGCTGTAACTATTAAAACGCTTTTCTTCTCTTTCCAGCTTCTTCCCCTTGATTTTCCTCTTCCTGCTCTTTTTCTTATTTTTCCGCGCGCATTTTCAAGGTCTTTTCCTGTACCTGTTTTTGTTAGTATTGCAATTACTTCTTTTGTTTTCGCAATATTCTCAAACGCATCTTCAATTATTATTGGCAACTCTTTTTCAACAATAAATCTTTTTTCAACAAGAACCTTGTTTAATGTAGCTGCTATCGCACTTTTTAATGCAAGTCTTTTTTCTTTTTTATTAATTTTTTCTATTGTTCTTTCCCATGCTTTTAACGGGTGCGCTGCTATTCCGCCTACTGATTGCGGTACATAAGCTACTCTTCCTGAAAGTAGTGAACCCCTGTTTTTTAATCTTGGTAATCTTGCGTGTTCAACATTAATT
>JAPLVQ010000064.1 GCA_026397035.1 Candidatus Iainarchaeum sp. | reverse complement strand
GGATTTGGTGAATGGGGAGTGTTTTTATCACCCTAAAAAGAAGCTTGAACAGTTGGAAGAAGAGACTTATTTTTTCAGTCTCTCAAAGTACCAGAATTATTTGCTTGATTTGTATAAGAATCACCCCGAGTTTGTTTTGCCTGAAGAGATTAGAAGGGATGTAACAAATAGGGTTAGCGAGGGGCTTAAGGATTTTAGTATTTCAAGAACAACTTTTGACTGGGGAATTCCTTTTCTTGGCGATCCAAAACACATAATTTATGTCTGGTTTGATGCCTTGATTAACTACTATACTCCAATTAAGGACCCCAAATTAAAAAAATACTGGCCTGCTGATTTGCATTTATTGGGAAGGGATAATACTTGGTTTCACACAGTGTACTGGCCTGCTATGCTCAAATCTTGCGGAATTGAACATCCTAAAACAGTTTTCACTCATGGGTTTTTCACAGTTAACGGACAGAAAATATCCAAATCCTTAGAAAATTCAATTTCTCCAAAATTACTCGTGGAAAAATATGGGGCGGATAGCATCAGGTATTATATTTTAAGAGCGGTTCCATTTGGGATTGACGGGGACTTTGCAGAACTCGACCTTGTGAACAGACATAATAATGAGCTGGCAAATAAACTTGGAAACTTAGTGAGCAGGGTTTCTACGCTTGTTGAAAAGTATGGTCTTGAACAAATAAAGAGTTCAGGGCAGGGTAGTGAGAGTTTGGAACTTGATAGTAAAGAACTAGTAAAGAAAGTTAAAGGATATTTTGAGAAATATGAGTTTCATAGAGCGCTAAATGATATTTTCGCTTTTGTAGATAAAGTGAATGAATTTGTTCAATCAAAAAAGCCTTGGGAAACTCAAGACAAAAAAGTTTTGTGGGAAGCGAGTAATGCAATTAAGGATATTGCGATTCTTTTGAGTCCTTTTATGCCAAGCGCTTCAGAGAAGATTTCAAGAGTATTTAACTTTGAACTCTCTCTTGCTGCTCTTGACTCTTTATTGAAGGTTTCTAAAATAAAGAAAGCGGATATTTTGTTTAAGAAAATTGAGCCAAAGAAAAGTGTTTCTGGTTCGGTTGTTAATAAAAATAAGGGAAGTGGTGGCGTGGCTAAAGAAAAAATAGTGTCTGAAAAAGTTGTATCAAATGAAGTAGTAACTAAAAATGAAGCAGTAAATAAAGTGGTAAATGAAAAGGAGTTAGTGAAAAAACTGGCTTCAATAATTAACCCGGTTAAAGTTTCTTTCAATGATTTTGCTAAACTTGATTTGCGTGTGGGGCGGATTATTGACGCAGCGCCTCATCCTAAAGCCGATAAATTATACTTGCTTAATGTTGATTTGGGCGAAGAGAAACCAAGAATAATTGTTGCGGGGTTGAGAAACTTTTATTCTATTGAAGAACTTTCAGGAAAGAAAGCGATTTTTGTTACAAACCTTGCACCAGCTGTAATTCGCGGAGTTGAAAGTAATGGGATGATTCTTGCGGCGGTTGAAGGAAAGGATGAGAAAGTAGTTTATTTGACCCCTCAAAAGGATTTGAAAGAAGGAAGCAAGGTTGAATAATTTCGAAATTAGATTTTAGGTTTGTTTAGTGATTAAAAAGATTTTTTAAGTATTAAGTAATTTTGTGGTTTTCATGCCTTCGCAGGTTTTAATTCCTAAAAGAAGAATTGTTGTGCCAAAAAAACCCGCAGCGCCTTCAAGATATTATTTGACTGATTCTGTTCTAGATAAGGTTAGAAGAATTAAAGAAAGTAAAAGCTTTAGGGCTCTTGGTGAAGGAAAATATCGAGTAAAGCTTTCAGGGGACTCAGATTCTACAGAAATACTTGCACGGGTGGAGCCAAAACATGGTGGGATAAAAGCAGTTGATTTGTATCTTCAGAGTGGGACGCCTGTTGGGAAGTTTCGGATAAATAAGGTTGGGGATACTGATTGGATGCTTATTCATAGGAATGTTTCTCAAGAATTTAAGGGTTATAATTTGGGACGTTCTGTAGAAATCCTATTGGATTTCTATTGAAATCCAAATTTTTATGGTTCGTCCGATGTGTTCGATGTTGTATGCGATTGCTTTGATTGTCACTGTTTTTTGTTGGTTGCTCGCTTTGCGAGCACGAACAAACCCTC
>JAPLVQ010000092.1 GCA_026397035.1 Candidatus Iainarchaeum sp. | reverse complement strand
TTGTCAATTTCTTTCGCAATTTCCATAAACTGCTCCTGATTTCTTGAAGTATATTTTGTCGTTGTCTTATTCACTATAAGGTTCAGCCTGTTTTCTTTAGGAAAAGGGCTGGCGTATTCTTTAAGCATGAAATGCTGATTAGAACGAGTTATACCTCCAAAATTTTGCAGTGAATTATTCGACAGTGAATTCTTTTCATGAAGCGCTAGCGCGGTAGTAGTTTCTAAATTTTGAGAAGTAGATTTTTCAGTTAAATTTGTCCCCTCATTGATTATCTTGTGCTTTTCTATGGCATCTATTTGTGTTACCCCCAAAACATCCGCAAACATTTCAAGCGGAAGAAGAGTTCCGGACATCAGCACCGCCGAGTGAACTTTAGAAAGAACATCTCCTGTAATATCCGCCGGATCAAGCGGCTGGATTGTAATAGTAAGCGTGCTTTTTCGTTCAATAACAAAAAGAGTATGTTCTTTTTCATTCAATAATTCAGTTAAAAATTCATTTAATGCAAGCAAGAAACAGTTCTCCATTTTGTTCTTCATCATGAACTTGTCCGCGGTTTCCTCAATCTTTAACCTTGAGCTCCTCGCGATTTTCTTAAAAAACTCCACTTCGTTCAAACCCAAAACAGCCTCATTTTTTTCAAGCGATAATTTCTTTCCTAAATTAAGAATTTCTTTCTCAATGTCTTTAAGCAAAAACTCTGTCTCAAAATTCCCTACATTTTTGGCTTCTTTTCCCGCTTTCTCTACCCCGTCAAGCCCAAAACTAATCGTCATCATATCCCTTATTCTTTCAGGCAAATTATGTGCTTCATCGACTACTAGCACAATATCATCAAAGGAAATTTCCGAAGGGGAAAGAATTCCTTCCCTAATATCGGGGTGAAAAAGGTGAGAATAGTCCCCAATTATTATATTTGCCCCCTTAATCATTTCAATAGTGATTTCGTAAGGACACAAGCCCTTGAACTGGCACTGTTCCTTCATGTAAATGTAAGAATTATTGTAATCCTTCACAATGTCCCTCTTTCGCCGCAATGCAATTGCCTTTTGCTTGGGAGAATGCCCTTTGGTATTATTATAGTAAGAACATGTTTTGTCCTTCTTTCTCTTCGCGCACGCTTCATAAAAACCGGCTCCGACTCTTGAAATAAAAGGATCCACGCACATTTGTTTTCTCCCGACTAAATCAATCGCTTTAATTCCTAAATCAAATTTTTCATTCATCAAATTAGCGGTTTCAAGGACTATTTCGTGCTGGGAAATTTTAGGAGTAAGAAAGAAAACCTTTTTTCCTTTTTCTAAAGCATAACTCACTGCAGGCGCGAGTGAAGAAACAGTTTTTCCTAAACCGGTAGGCGCATGCGCAAGAAACACTTTGCCCTTAGTAATGGCTTCCCCAATATCTTTTACAAGCTCTTCCTGCTCCCTGCGCACCGATTCGTAAGGAAAAAATACTTTCATCCAAAAAGAGAGAAGAACCATTTCTGGGCAAAAGATGACGGCAGCGGAAATATAATTTTCGGCGCTTCAGATTTTTTCCAGAAACTTGCAGGAGAGATTGTCTATATCGAGCTTCCGATGAAAGGCGCAAAAGTAAAGCAAAACGAATCCTTATCATCACTTGAATCAGGCAAATGGGTAGGCAAGATTTTTGCTCCTGTAAGCGGGGAAATAATCGAGTCAAACGCAGAGCTTGATGATTCCCCTGAATTGATC
>JAPLVQ010000134.1:5605-6169 GCA_026397035.1 Candidatus Iainarchaeum sp. | reverse complement strand
GCTTTTTGTAAAAGCCCAGCTTTCCTGAAAGGCTTTTTTTATGGGATACTTTGTAAGAGCAGGTAATGTGAAAATTAGTTTTACGAAAACGATTAAAGTTATTATTAAAAAAATAACTGCAAGAATTGTGCCGGTGTTAATCTCAATAAGACTAATCCATGAAGCTAAAAATAGCGCTCCGTCTATTATTAAAAACACTGCCCAAAATATTATCGCAAGAGCAAAAGCTTTTGGATAATCTAATACAGAAGAATTAATCGCTTTAATAAATCCTTCTCCTTTTGAGATTCGCGCAACCGACATTACTGCAATTATCCCAATCATTATCATTATGGTGCCGATAATGATAATTCCTAAAATTTCAAGAGGGTAATTGAAAATTATAAACGCTATCGGATTTTGACCTTCTAAAATGGCAGAACCTAGTGTCATTTCAGTTAAAGGCTTTTCAATAATAACCCCGCTTACTTCAGTAATCCCTGCTATGATAATGAATAAGAAAATTAATGGTGCCATTATTTGCGGCTTAAATATTAATTGAGTAAGCGCCGAAAAAATGCTTGA
>JAPLVQ010000134.1:0-5567 GCA_026397035.1 Candidatus Iainarchaeum sp. | reverse complement strand
TTAAGTGATTGAGGTTTAAATTAGTTATGCTAAAGCAAATTGAGGTTTGTTAGTGAGTTTAACTGGTATTTAGATTAATTTTTGATGCGTTATTTTGACAGTTATCCTAACAGATATTTGATGAATAAATTATACTGGTTTTTTTATGCAGATGGAACCTTTTAAAAGGTTTCCTTGCTGTTCTTTCTTGTATTGGTGAACTGATGTTATTCCCTAAAGAAAAGAAGATTTTTTGTCCTAAATGCAAAAAACATACTAAGCATAAATTAAAAGAGTTTAAGTCAGGTGCTGCAAGAACAATGGCTGCAGGAACAAGACGGCACGAAAGGAACACTAAACATGGATATTTGGGAAAGTACAAGTACACGGTTCTTGTAAAAAAGCAAAATAAGAAGCCAACTTTTATTGCTGAATGTGCTGAGTGCAAGCAAAAGATTCCTTATACGCTTGGAAAAAGAATGAAAAAAGTAACACAGCAATAAAATTAGTGTTTAAGACTTTTTTAGTTTTTGTTGGAGTTTTTTGCCTTTATTTAGTTCATTAAGTGCTCTGTTTTAATTAAGAAGTTTTAATTATTTCATCCCTTCTTGTTGTTTTATTTGCTCGACAATTTTTGTATCTAAAAATTCTTTGAGCTTTTTGTGTGACCCAAAGAGAGTCGCTTTTCCAGCCATTAATGAAATCTTTATTCCCTGGCTGTAAATAACTGCTTTTGCTGAAAGCATTCCTGATAAGAGCTGTGCAATTAAGTGAACACTTTCCCCTTCAACATTAATAAAACCCTGTTGAGAAGTGCATTATCTTTAGTTTCTACAATTATTTTTTGTCCTGTGCAAAAAAACGCGATTTTTGAAGCGGTTTCATTGTCAAAAGGAATCTGAACTGAATCATTAAAATCAAGTTCTTTGAGTTTCTCTATTTGCTGGCCCAAAAGAAGGCTCATTTTCTTTAAGTGACTTCTTTGAGCGCGAATTTCTTTTCGCAATACCTCAATATCACTAATTGTAAATGAAGCGTTTTCTTTTGCGCTATTCAATAAATCCTTATCCTGTGCTCCGCGCTGGGAGAGAATCAAAATCAATCTTACTATATCATCAAGGTTAGCGAGCGGGCGCTTTATTTCATCATTAAGTCTTAATACAAGCTTGTCCTTCATCTCAATACTCATTGAAGCAAGTCCTTTGTCTGTGATTAATATTTTTGAACCTTCCCGTTTTATATAATTAAAAGCAGCCATGTCTTTTAACGCGCGTGCTAGAGCTGATTTCGCCGAAGCAGGGTTCTTGTATCTTTGTGCAATTTTTGCCAGGAGATCATTATAATCAATTCCCGGATTTTGTTTTATTGCAAGTAATATTGAATTATTGAAAGTCATGACTGCTCAACTTTTTTTCCATTAATAGCATCAATTAAAATAATCCTTTCTTCCCCAGCTTTTTTCTTTAAAACTCCTTCCCAAACAGGCAAAAATATCTGGGAAACTTCTTTTACAACAACATTTCCCCAAAGCTTTTTCAAAAGATCAGGAATTTCATTTTCTGTTAATTTTCCACGTATTATTGAAACAGCTTCAAGTTCAGTGATTGGCATTTTTCCAATGCTAGTAAGCATTTCATGCAACGGGGTTGGAGGAAGATCCATCTCATATTTTCCGCCCGAATTATATGTAATATTATTTTTTCCGTCCTCAACTATTGCGATAAGCCACTTTTTAGCTAGACCGTCAAGAATTCTTTTTGCGTTGCCTTCTTCCATTCGCATTAATTCAGCAACTTCTTTTGAATTTCTTTTCTTTTCTGCGACTAATTTTAGCACAGTAGTTTCTGCTTCACTCAAGCCAGAAAGAATCATCAAACCTTTGCTTTCTCTTAATTTTCCGCCCGCATCATGAATGAATTCTCCAGTTAAAGAATTAATGTAAGCTTCTCCAACGTGATATGCATCTTTGTGGCTGAAATACTTGTATTTTATTTTATAAATCGGGGCGTGTTTGAGAGAAATTCTGTCAATAATTTCATCCGTGAACAAGCCGAACTTTTTGGGGGCAAAACCCAAAACTTTTTTTCTTGCGTTTTGTTCATCAACAACTTGTTTTAATGAGGTTAATTCTATTTTTTCATCGAACTCGTGCAATTTTTCTCCAAACTCTTCAACATCTTTTGGAAGTTTTCGTTTTATCAAAGACGTTTGTCCAGCATTTTGTGGTTCCAATTCTTCATTTTCTTTTTCTAGTAATGCTTTTTCTTCTTCCTCTTCCACAGCCAGTTCCTCAAGAACACCTTTTGCAAAAACCGAATTATCCTTAACTTCAATTCCTTTCTTTTCAAGCGCAGCAAGTATCGCATCAATCAAAACGTCCTTCTTATAGGCATTATTCAGTGTATCAAGTGTTTCTTTTATACTATCAATTCTAATGCTTGGATCTTTTTCTAATTGCCTTAAAACAATATTTACTGCAAGTAACTCTACTTTGTCCCTTTCAAGCTCCTGCTTAACCTCAACCGTTTCTGCATCTCTTCCTTCATGCTGACTCAGTCTTGGACGAATCTTCATTACAAAAGCCCTGCTAGTTGTCTCGCTTCGGTCGCCAGTAAGCGCAATTCCGACAGGCATTGTTTTAATGAAACTTGATTTTTTGTAAGCAAAAGGGACAATAGTCGGAGTCCTTTTGTAAATACTTTTAATATCATCATCAAACACGAGCTTGTGCGCCATAATAACATCAAGCTGGCTTAATACTCTTGAATCAATTGCGCTTGGCTGTTGTGTTGCAAAAACAAGCGAACAACCCGGACGCCTCCCTTGTTTAACATATTCCACAAGTGCACTGCTTGCAGGAGTCTTTTGATTACCTCCCGGAATAAGTGTATGCGCTTCATCAATAAAAAGCCAAGTAGGAGGAATATTCAAATCAACTACGTCCTCAAAATCCTCTTCCCCCTCAAACTTACCTGCTGCTTCTCTTCTAGTCCCAAGTTTTCTTGCGGAAAGAATTCTTCTTGAAATAATCCCAATAACAAGAGCACTGACATTATCTTCCAAAAAGCTCGTGTCAAGAATAGTCATTTGCCCGGCTCTTGAAAGTAGTCCAAGCGAAGTTCCTTTCTCCTCAAAAATACCCCAATGCTTTGCCGCATCAAACCTGCTCACAAGCGCCCTGATAGAATCCGCTTTATATCCTTTCTCCTTATTGTTAAGTTCTTTGTCAAACTCAAAACACTTAGCAAGATCATCAAGTGAAAAAGTATTTAATTTTCCCCTTATTTCCTTTCCTTCTTCAGTTTCATAACCAGATTTTACTTTAGCAATACCCTTTTCCATTAATAACCCTGTTGGGGAAAAGCGGTCAATTCCAAATGTCAAGCACCAATCCTCTGCTGTTAAAAGCGCCGGTTGAATTGAGAAAACTGCATCATAAGTACTTTTAGGAACCGCATCCTTCATGCCCACAGGGATAAAAACCTTAACATTATCAAGCCCTCTTGGCAAAAGATCCCATTTAGCAAGAGCCTCAAGCTCTTTGTCTTCCTTGTTCGGATGTTTCATTGACCAAAAAACTCCAATCGGATCAACAACAACAATACCCACATTTTTATTTTTCATTGCAAGTTCTTCAGCAATAACTCCAAGGACGTACGATTTTCCAGATCCACGAGCTCCGCAAACAAAAACAACATGGGGATTTAATCCATCAAGATAAACTTCAGTTCCTTCTTTATCTTTTTCATAAACTTTCCCAACAAATAATCCTGCTTCTTCTCCATATTTTCCAAGAACACTTTTCTTTCTTCCAATAAAAGCATGACCCTTATTACTCATTAAGAACTCCAAATCCGGTTTTATTACTCCATCTTTGCCGTCTTCAGCTTCAATTTCTTCCCCTGCAAGTACTGCTTTAGGCATGGAAGGTCCTTTTCCAGAAAAGTTATTCTCTTTATTTTCCTCTATTTCTCCTGAAGAAATACCTTCCTCTCTAATTCCGTCTTCTCTTAATAAATCGTCTGCCATCTCATCATGATCTTCTTCTTCCTGATCCTCACTTTTATATTTTTCATCTAAATCATTTTTGTTCTTTTCCTGACTATTTTTTTTTTTTTTTTCTGAATTAATTTTGTCATTCATTCTTTTTGAATCAGTATTAAGCTTTATTCCTTTATTGATTTTTAGTCCTTCGCCAATCGCCATCAATGCTTTATTTTTTATAACACTTTTGATTATCTTTCTTTCAATTGGATGCGCTTTTTGTTTCTCTTCTTCAACTTCATCCTCTTCATGAACCACTTTAAGATCAAGCTTTCCTCCAAACCCTTTGCTGGTATTATTGTTTTTTAGAGACTTCTCCATATTTTCTTTTATAATATCATCAAAATTATTTGCTGACTTTTTTGGTTTCTTTCCGCCGGCATCCACTGCATCAAAAGCATCATCTTTAGTCTCAAACTCTTCTTCTTTCTCTTCATTTTCCTCCTCTTTATTCCCCTCCTTTTCAATATTATTTTTTTCATCGGCATTGCCCTTTTTATTTTCTTTATCAGCATTGCCCTTTGTTCCACCTATTTCTTTTTCTCTAAAAATAACCGGTTCAGTAGAATCCCCTTTTCCATCTGTCCCATCCTTCCCAGAATCTTTATTATCTTTTGTATCATCCTCATCATCATCTTCGTCTTCATCCTCATCTTTGTCATCATTTTCATCTTCGTCATCATCTTTACCCATAATCGTATCAGCTTCATCCTTGTTTTCGTCGGCATTTTTACTCTCTTTTTTATTTTTATCGCTTGTGCTAGCATCATTGTTGTCTTTTCTATTTTCTTTTATACTTTCTTCACCGCTACTTTCTTCTTTTATTGAATTCATTTTTAACAACTCTTTTTTCTTTAATTCACTTACTTTATCAAGCATCCTTTTCTTTGCAGCGACTTCATCTTCATCTTTTTCAAAAACATCATCAAAAATATCCTTTTCTCCAGTCTCGATAGTTTTCTCTACCCTATCTGAAATTGGAATAAAAACTTCGCTGCCAGCTTCACTAAATTCTTTGTTAACCATTCAAAGCTCACTCGCATAATATGTGTCTTGAAGGTATAAATACCTTTTCGTGTGATTTAATTACTTTATTTGTGAAAAAAGGTGTTTTTGTCCAAAAAAACGGGTTCTCTTTCATGTATTTTTTAAGAGAAACTAAAAAGTTATTAAAAAATCTTTTATTTTTCCCTGAAAAACTTTTTTCGTTAAGTATTTAAACAAGTTGATAACAAGGATTAATCGTGTTGGGAGTTACATCATGGAAGTAAAACTCCATTGATGCGTTGCAATACAATAATTTTGCAGCGGAGGAGACAGACTATACCGCCTAGCGGATCCCTGGTCTGCCTCTTTTACACTTATTCTTAAACTTCTAGCTGGCTGAATTTGATTAGTTAGTTTTGTTTTTTCGATTTTGCTTATACAGTACTTCCGCAGGTAGTTATTAAGGGGCAGTTTTTGGGTTTAGGAGCTTTTTATATGCCCCAATAGCGTTGAGCTATTGGGGTTGGGAAAACCATTCGAGGTGGTTTCCCATATGA
>JAPLVQ010000042.1 GCA_026397035.1 Candidatus Iainarchaeum sp. | reverse complement strand
AACTATTTTCTGGGAGAAGGGTTCGCAAAATCGAGACTAATGTTTTTGAAATTCGGCGGGGATTTTGAATTTTGTCCGCGCGGAGGAAGGGTCTGGGAGGGAATCCGCGCGGGCTTTTGTTTTTTAGGATTTTTTGGCGAATTATTTACAAATAAGGTTATTTATGTTAAATTATTTATATTATGGATAAATATGAGGATTATAAAATAAAACACATAAACGAAGACTTTCAGGTGACGGAGGTCTCTCTTATGCCATCATTTATATCAAAAGGTAAACGTAAGTTTACTTATATTTGGCTACAAAAATCTGGATTTACAACATTTGAAGCCTTAGAACAAATAAAGCTATTTTTTAAACTTTCATTTGAGGATGTATGTAGCCAAGGATTAAAAGATGAGGATGCTATTACCGAACAACTTATTTCCATCAAGAAAATCTTGAAAGAAAAAGATATCATAGTATTTAACAAGAAACATAAATTTAAAAATCAATTCTCAAAAATTAAATTTGTAATGGGTCATGGTGAAAATCCAATAAAAGAAAGGGCTTTGCACGGAAATGTTTTTAAAATAGTAGTAAGAAATTTAAATTCTACAATCGCAGATAATCTTTCAAATTATGTCCACAAACACAAACAATTTTATTTTATAAATTACTATGACAATCAGAGATTTGGAATGCCCGGGGGTCCTTATAATACTCATTTGATTGGAAAGGCAATAGTAGAAAATAATTGGAAGCAAGCTTACGAGCAATTAAAAATTACAAATAATATTACTCAAAGTGCTGAAATAAAAATAAAAGATGTTTCAGACTACAAAAAAATATTTGAGGTTATTAATCCTAAAAAGGTTTCATTTTTTGTGTCCGCATATAATAGTTTTTTATGGAACACAAAAGCATCTTTGTTGGTAAAGAAAAATGCTAAAAGTAAAAAATTTGTGTTTAAAAATGTTGGTCAATTATATTTGCCTACAAATCCAGTATTTCAATGTCCCCATATTTGTGAGGCTGGAGGATTTGAGTTAATCACAGAAAACTTTTTAGCGAAACCAAAACCTAACAAGAGAAATCTCTTGGTTGCCACCAATGTGTATACTCATGACCTAGAACCTGATGAGCTTCATAAAAATAGAAAGAAAATTACACTTTCTTTCTATTTACCAACCGGTAGTTATGCCACGATGATTATAAAACAAATATTTATAAATCTAAAAAATCAATAAATTATGGACAAAAATATAGAAATTGAAATTCGCGGACCGTTGTCACAAAAAGAATTTGAAAATTTGGTAAAATTTTTTGAAGATAATGGAAAAAAGAAGTCAGAGAAAGACAGGGTGTTGATTGATTACTCTACTTTTCTAGAAGGTGGGGTTGAAAACAGAAAAAAAGATATACGACTACGAGTGACAAATGGTATTCCAGAGATAATTGTTAAAGTTGGAGAATGGGGAGGCGTGGAACAACGCAAGGAGCTTTCTGTTTTTACCAAACAAGGTGAATTTGATACATTGGTTGAAATTTTTGGTGAACTTGGATTTGGTAAAGGCATGCTTTGCGTTAGAAAAAGTAAAGTATTTGAATACAAAGATATAGAATTTGCGTTAGTTGAAGTACCAAATCACAGTTTTTATTATGAAGCAGAAAAAATGGCATCAGATAATGAAAATGGTGACGAGCTAATTAAGCAAATTGAAAGTGTCTGTAATGAACTTGAGCTAAGCATTTTTAATAAACAACAATTTTTTGATTATATTGAAAAATTAAATAAAGATGCAAATGAGATTTTTGAATATATAAATTACACTTCTGGTTATTTTAAAAATAGATTTGGTTTGAAATAAAAAAGAACAGGTAGCTTGATTAAATCAAACTACCTGTTTTGATGATACGTTTATCCATGATGACCCTTCACATAGACTCTCCCTCGGATTATCTTGTGTGCGGGACGATTGTGGATGATTGCATGTCGGGCAAACTCTTGACTGCAAGAAGGACACTTTAGATCTCCTTTTGTGTAATCCGACATTATCATGTCAGCATAACACTTCAGGAGATGTCCGCCACCTTCTTTTTTATAGCGATACAATAGAGTTCGACATGCGTTGCAGTGAACTGCGATGGTGTATGTATTTTTTTTCATATCTGTATTCTTTGGTTACCTCCTAGAATGATGCTTTGATAGCGTCGAACTTCGGAGGACATACTCCAACGCAAGCGTTACATGAGATGCAGTTATCGGCAATGACCGCTAGTGCTTTGCTATCAGCACTACGAACCATTGATAGGGCGTCAAAGGCACAGGAGTGAACACAAATTCCACAGCCTGTGCACTTTTCTTCAATCACGACTGGACGAGGTGAAGAAAACTTATGCTCACCTGTTTTGTCGAGTGTAAGTCCGACGAGGTCTTTGACTGAAGCATACTTCGGATTCTCATCGAGAAACCTTTGTAGTCCAGCCTTTATTCGCCTAAAAACCGTAGGACCTTTCAGTGCAGGAGCTGTGTAGAGTTGAACCGCACTAGCCCCTGCCATGAGCATTTGAATTACATCGTCTGCGATGAAGATTCCACCACAACCGACAATAGGGATACTCACGGTTTTTGAAAGCTGATGCACACACCATAGAGCGATCGGGAAAATTGCTTTTCCCGTCATCCCACCGCCTCCACCCTTGATTCCAAGTTTCGGTTTAGCGGTTTTGGTGTCGATCAACATTCCTGGGCCTATGCTATTTGTGCACACTATCGCATCTGCTCCGAGCTCTTCGGCTTGTTTTGCCATTGAGAACAGCAGATTTGAATACGACAACTTAATCCAGATTGGAGTCGTCGTAATGTTACGCACTCTTCTCATCAGTTGTTCTAGGTGAAGCACATCAACATTCAGATTTCCATGCAGTGCTCCAGAATGCGAACATGAGATGTTGATTTCGTAGGCATCAACACTGATCTCATCGAATGCACGAATCAAATTACAACAGCTATCCAAATCTCGCCCCGAAAGCGAAATGATGATTGGACAACCAATTGCTTTGACCTGTTGCACTCCATAATCTTGCCAATCCGTCCACGGTCTTTCATTTCCCCACTCGCAGTTAAGCATGCTGTCATTACCAAAGACTGCATAGCGTGGAGATGTAATCCGTGAACGCTCCGCCGGAACGTGTTGCTTGAGCGATCGAGTAACGATACCTGAACAGCCATAGGGTTGAGCTCTCAGAAAGAACTCTGGTGTTTCTGTAATGTATCCTGAAGCAAGCAACAAAGGTGTATGCAACTTCAGACTACCAACTTGTGTTTCGAGTTTCATTGTTTTCCTCCTTTCGGTTTGATTTGTGATTGCAATATTGCATGAACCTTGTCGAACACCTGATCCTCTTCAGCTTCTGTAATTTCAATCACGGAAGCATACAAAGACCTGCGCTGTAGAATTGTCTCGATCTCACTTTTAGCTTTCATAACTCTTTTCTCTATCTCCGCTTCGCTTTCTGTCTTTCTCACGACAGCAAGTCTTTTACGAAGCAATGATAAATCAGAAGTCACGAGACCAATTGCAAAAATTGCCGGGTTGATTTTGAGTGCTTCCACTAGATTTGCTGGATGCAATTCTGTCAGCTTGATACTCGAACTCGCTACCAGATCTTCTTTTTTTAGGCCATAACGATGACCAAAAAGATCTTGGACTAAAGCAAGCCTGTCAAGTTTAACCGACTCGTTAAACTCGGAAAGTGAAACTTGAATTCTGTTTGATCCTTGTTCGTTTGGTCGCAAGGTGCGGGTTGTATACCACACCAATTCTTGGATGTCTGGATAAAGCTGTAATAGTCGTTCTTTGATGAAGCCCTTGCCGATACCGGAGGGCCCACTGAATGAAATAATCATTGGATCCTCCTTTTTTAAGTTGTGAATGAGCAGTTTTGAGAAAGCCTGAATGACATTCTCTCTTCAATTTTTATAGCATAAATTTATGTTTTATACAAGCCCTTCGCCAAAAAATCCTAAAAAACAAAAGCCCGCGCGGATTCCCTCCCAGACCCTTCCTCCGCGCGGACAAAATTCAAAATCCCCGCCGAATTTCAAAAACATTAGTCTCGATTTTGCGAACCCTTCTCCCAGAAAATAGTT
>JAPLVQ010000004.1 GCA_026397035.1 Candidatus Iainarchaeum sp. | reverse complement strand
CCAAGTCGTTGATGATACTCAAACGCGTATCAACGCGTATTAGGCGCCGAAGCTCGGGTACTGCGAGTCAAGAGACTCGCAGGGGGAGCGAGGCGCAAGCGGGGTTATAGGGGCAGAGCAACAGCGGAGCCCCTATCCCATATAGTTTCCCACCACTGGGTGGGGGATTCTAATTAAATCAGCCCGAAGAAGGAGTTACTTTGGTGAGGATAATGAATAGGTCTTTGAAGTTGGGAACTAGCGCAGCAGTTGTTATTGCTTTAGTGCTGGTTTTAGGGTTGAGCTTTTTTGCATATAATAATACAGGATATTTGACTTTAGGGGTTAATGCTGAAAAAGACAATACTGTAAAAATTGGTTTTATTGCCCCATTAAGTGGGCCGGCAGCTTCAACGGGAATTTCTTCAAGACAGGGATTTGAACTTGCAAATGAATTATTTCCAGAGGTAAATGGAAAGAAAATTCAAGTGATTTTTGAGGATGACAAGGCTGATCCCGCAGTATCCCTGACAGCGGCAAAAAAATTAGTTGAGCTTGACGGCGCAAGAGTTCTAGTTGAAGCATTCAGCGGACCCGCGCTTGCAGTATTGCCTTATATTTCTGAGAAAGGAGTGCTTCTTGCTTCAAGTCTTGCCGCGACACCAAAATTGAATGGCGAAGGGAAGAACTTCTTTAGATTAGTTCCGTCATCAGTAAAGATGGCAACAAACGCGGCAAAAGTCGTGAATGAAAAAGGGTTTAGTAAATTTGCAGTGCTTTATGAAATTAATGACTACTCAATTGGGTGGAAAGATTCATTTATTTCCAAAACAAAAGAACTGGGCGGCGAAGTAGTTATTGAGGAATCTTTTAATTCCCAAGACACGGATTTAAGGGGGCAGTTAGAAAAAATCAGATCTTCCGGGGCAAATGCACTGGTGGTTTCTGTTCTCTCCTCAGTGAGCGCGGCAAAAGTACTAAAACAAGCAAACGAACTTGGACTAAATATACAGATTATCGGGAATGAAGCTTTTGGGTTTAATTCAGTTGCAGTAGCAAACAAAGGAATTGCTGAAGGGGTAATTGTTTCGGAATACAAGTTTGACTCAAATTCAAAGGAAACAAAAGCTTTTCTTGCTGCGTATCACACGAAATACTCCCAAGCAGGAGAATCTGATATTTACGCCGCGCTTGGTTATGATACATATAATGCATTACGCGAAGGTATTGCAAAATGTGGAAGTGACAATTCCTGTATAACCTTTTTTGTAAAAAATAGAGGGGTTAATTATGGGGCTGTAGGAGCATATACAATTGACATTAACGGCGATGCCCAAAGGGAAGTTGCACTCCACGTAATTCGTGATGGGAGACTTGAAGAGTTTAAATAAGCTTTTTTGATTGATTACTGGAAGCGTGCGGGGATTAACAGGCTTTTAAAATAATGATTGTTATTTAAATCTAATGAAGACTCTTTAATTTATGCTTAAACTCTTTAAGTCTTTTGCCGGTTTTGGAGTGCTAGAACTATTCTTGTTTCACTCTCTTGGAACATTTAATATTAATGAAGTTGGGAGAGAAACTAAATTAAGCGTTTTTTCAGCAAAGAAATATTGCGACGCTTTTTTAAAAGAGGGGCTGTTAAAAGTCGAGGATGTGGGCAACCAGCGAAGGTTCAGCTTGAATAACAACTCGCCTTATACAAAAGAGCTGAAGAAAACTTTCTCTCTGCTTTGGTTCAAAGAAAGGGAAATTGAAAAAATAGTTAGTGACAAGGCCCATTCCTTTGCTATTTACGGAAGTTTTGCCAGCGGCGAGTTTGATGAAAACAGCGACCTTGATTTACTAGTTATCGGACTTAAAGAGGAAATTGATAATTTGCAACTGTCGAAATTTAGAAAAGAAATAAAAAGAGAGGTTCAACTTGTTTGTTATGATTGGGTAAAATGGGAAAAAATGAAAAAAGAAAAGCATGAATTTGCACAATCAATACTGGGAAAACATATTTTAATTAAGGGCGGGAAATTATGAGAAGCTTTGAAGAATGCGAGAAAGAAGGCAAAATAAGAGCGGTTTCTGAAGCAAAAAACTGGGTTTTGCGTGAAGTTAAAAGCGCAGAGCACAGAATTAAATCTGCTGAAAATGTAAATAAAATAGGTGAAAAAGAATTGGTTTTACTTTCAGCATATAATGCTATTTTGAACCTAAACCGCGCGCTTGTTTTCAGTAAAGGAATTTCGGTTAAGGGACACTTGTGTCTAATCAAAGCAATCCAAAAATACTTTTCTAAAGACAAAGAACTGGCTGAACTTTCGAACTCATTTGAACGTGCACTTGAATCAAGAAACTTGGTTCAATACGAGGGATATTTAGTTAATGAGGAACAAGCAGAGTTTATTTTAAGTTTGGCTAAAGATTATTTAGTATATGTTAAGAGGTTATTAAAATGCTAAAATTAATTGGTTTATCAAAAAGCTTTGGGGGGGTTCATGCTGTTAATAACTGTTCGCTTGAAGTGAAAGAGGGGAAGATTACTGCACTAATTGGCCCAAACGGCTCAGGAAAATCAACCCTGTTTAATTTAGTTTCAGGAGTGCTTGAAGCTGATAGTGGGGAGATTGAATTTAATAATAAGGTAATTACAAAATTAGCAATTGAGAAACGAGCATTATTGGGAATATCAAGAGTGTTCCAGCAGCCGCGCGTATTTTCTAATCTTACCCTTGAAGAAAATCTTTTACTTGCAATCGGGCAAGATGATACAAAATTCTGGAAATCATTCTTTGGACTTAATTCTGATACTAAAGAACAACTTGGGCAGGTAAATAAAGCGCTGGTTTCGGTTGGACTTGATGAATTAAAGAAAAAGCAAGCGACGGATTTGAGTTTTGGGCAAAAAAGGTTAGTTGAACTCTCGCGCGCAATGCTAACTAAGCACAAACTACTGATGCTTGATGAACCTGTTGGGGGAGTTACTCCTCCAATGCGGAAAAAGATTGCCCAAATACTTGGACATATCCGCGACAGTGGCAGCACAATATTTTTAATAGAACACGACATGAACTTCGTTTTAGGAATAGCTGATGAAGTATTTGTTCTTGATGAAGGAAAAATAATCGCACACGGGACCCCAGCGCAAATAAGAAAAAATAAGAAAGTGCTTGAAGCGTACCTTGGTGAGTAAGAAGTGGGTTGTGAATAATATTTTTTTCTTTTATTTATTTTTCACTTAAACATTTCTTTAATCGGGTTCCAATAGTACTCTCCCCAGCCTCTCTCAATTTCTTTAGCAAATTCTTCAGGAACTCCTGTTTGAGTGAAAGTTAAAATAGTTTTTCCTTTGGTTTCTTCAAACTCAAAATTAATTTTAGAAACAACTCCCTTTGGCCAATCACTTGCGCGCCAGGATTGAACAATCTTTTTGTTAGGGACAAGCTCTAAATTCTTTCCAGAGGCATAATCATCAAAAGCGCTAAATCTTCCCCCAACCTTTTTTCCAATTACACACTTCGAACCAGTAAATTGTGATTGAAGTTTTGAACTCATCAAAGCGGAGTAAATCTTCTCCGCCTTAATATTAAAAATCACTTTCAGCTTAATTGTTTTATCAGACATGACAAATACTGCTATCAATGGGTTTAAGCTGGTACGTTTGATTTTTGTTTTGATTTTATTAACAATTAGTTTTATTCCAATGTGCGGATTTTCTGATTTTCCGCAAGTATTATTAAGTTCAAGGTATGTAGTATTATTGTGATTTTGAAGTTATAAGTGTTTGAAGGTGATTAAGTTATGAACTCCGAAGTTGTTGTAATTAATTCCCGCGGGCAGGTAGTTATTCCATTAAAAGTGAGGAAAAGAATGGGGCTAAAAGAAGGGGACGCTCTTGCACTAACCGACACCGCCGGCAATTTGGTTATGAAAAGAATAAAAACTCCCTCAAGAGAAGAACTACTGATGGAATGGAACAAATTGACAAAAGAACTGAACAAGAAGGCAACTTTACTTGGAATCAAAGAAGAAGACGTGGACAGAATTATTCACGAGCGGAGAAGACTGGACAGGTTAAAGTAGTTCTAGACACTAATATACTAATTTCAGCTTTCTTTTGGAATGGCAACCCCCACAAAATCCTCGCGCTGTGCTTTTCTGGCAGGATTAATGTGTTTTCTTCGCAAGAACTAATTGATGAACTAAAAAATTCAATTTTTCGTGACTTTAATGTTTCGGAAGAAAGTTTGCTAGCGAAAATAAATGAGTTACTTGAAAATATTGTGCTTGTTTGCCCTGTTCGCAGGGTTTTTACCTGTGAAGATCCTGATGATAATAAAGTCCTTGAAACAGCGCTAGAAGCAGGCGTCCAATTTATTGTTTCAGGAGATAAGCATCTTTTGAAAATGAAAGAATTTGAAGGAATAAGAATTATGGGTGCAAAAGAGTTTTTGGATTTGTTTCACTAGACAGTGACTTTATTTTGTTTTTAACATTCCAAGCGAATTATTATTAACACCCTACTTAGTTTAATTTGTATGACTAATGTTGTTGCTGTTGTTTTGGCGCATAATGAGTGCGAAGCGCTGCCAAGGACACTCTCTATTTTGAGCAGGTTTAAAGAAATTGGTCAAATTAGTTCAATTATTGTTGTTAATGACGGCAGCACTGATAATACAGCAAGAATCGCAAAAGAAATGGGGGTAGTTGTTGTAACTCACAAGAAAGCGCTTGGAAAAAGAATAGGGTTTGTATCGGGCGCGCTTAAGGCAAAGGAAATGGGAGCAGAAGTTATGCTATCTCTTGATGCCGATATTCACTTTTTCCCACTTCAGACGCTCAAAGACATGGTTAGAGAAGTTACTGTTGGAAAAAAATTAATGGCTGTTGCAAAACAATATGAAGAGTTACCCTCGCAAAGGAGAAAGTTTGGCGGAGTGCATTTTGTGAGAAATAAGAATGTGCAAGTTAATGTCCAAAAAGGAAATAAGTTTATTAATATCATAAATACTAATTCAGTTAATCCTTATCAGATTGTTGAAACGATGTCATCAAACGCCCAGCGCGCAATTAACATGAACGGGCTTAATCCTTTATTTGCAAAAAATTCAAAATGGAGGAAATACTTTTATTCTAAACGCTTGCCTTCTCTAAAAGAACTGTTTGCGTCAGAAAAAGATTTTTTGAAAAAAAGAGTGCAAAAGAAAAGTAAGCTTTGGGGCCTCGAACTAGCTTTAGATATTCTTATTCCAAAATCAAAAATTGTGATACTGGATTCTCCAATTTTGACCCGCGAAGCATTTTCAAGAGGAAAAGGAGTTTCATTCGCACAAAAGCTTTCCAAACTGAGACTTATTAGAATTACTGAATTGAGAAGTGCTAAAGCAAAGAAACTGCGTGCTCAAAGAAGATTCAGAACCTTTGCGAAGCGAAAGTTGTGAAGTGGTTAAGTTTTGGTCTTTTTGAAGCTTTTTTTGCCGAAGGCTTACCTTTTTTGATTAGATTTTATTTGCTCGACTGTTTCCATAAATAGTCAAATTGTTTTTTGTAACTCTCCGCGGTTGTTTTGTCCTTTATTAGGAAGCAGATGGAATTCTCTCTTGTGTTTAAAATAATTACATAATCCTCAAAAACATCAATCCATGATGGTGTTTCAATACCTTTAGGCATGTACTTTACTTCAGTAAGAGCCATCTTTTCCCTTTTTCTTCCAAATTCCACAGCCTCCTGACTGTAAAGAACTTTCATTTTCACGCCTTTAGCAATTCTTCTCTTATTCCACTCTAAAAGGAAGGCTTCGTTTTTTGCATTAGCTTCCCTTGGAACTCCCATAATGCAAATAGTTCCTCCGGCAGGAGTTTCTTTTAAGGCAATATTTGTTACAGCTTTAACCCCCCTTGGTCCTTCAAAGATTTCAGCACGAGTTTTGTATTTAGTTTCCTCAAATTTTGCTTTTAGTTGCGGAAGAACCGCTTTGAATTTATCTTCCTTTGCTTTCAGCTCATCTTCTTTTTCTTTTAAGTAATTAAGAAGATTTTCTGGTTCATTTGCATGAAAGTATTTGATGTTCCCCTTGAGAATGTATGTTGCAAGCCCTTTTTTTAGGAGCTTATCAAGAACCAAATATGCTTTTCCTGAAGCAATACCTGCTCTTTTCACAATAGGGCCGGTGGTTTCAGAACCTAATTCTAGAAGTGCAAAGTAAACTTTAATCTCAGAACTACTAAGCCCAATATCTGCAAGCACTTCTTCTAGTTCACTCTGTTTCTCCATGCTTAACTAGTGTAATTTAGTGAATTTAATCCTATGTTTTGTGCCCACTATGGGGGAGGTATTAAATAAGAAGGGCGGGCGAAGGAATTGTTTAACGTGAAAAGGTTAAACTAAAGGGGGTTGTTTTATGAAAGCAAAATTAGGATTAATGATTGCAATAATTGCTGTTTTAATCATTGTTATAGTTGGGATAGGAATTAATTCCACAGGCTTATTTTCTTTACAAAACACAAATAACACAAACACAGAACCAATTAAAATCGGGGTAATTGCTCCCCTTACCGGCGGACCAGCCCAATGGGGTTTAGGGGCAGTAAATATGATAAAACTCGCTACTGATGAAGTAAATTTGAAAGGTGGAATTAATGGAAGAAAAGTAGAGTTAATTATTGAAGATGGCAAATGCGATCCAAAAGAAGCTGTGAATGCTGCAAATAAGCTGATTAATGTTGATAAAGTTCACTTGATTTTTGGCGGGCACTGCAGTGCCGAAACTGCTGCGCTTGCGCCGGTGTTGAACTCTAACAAAGTAATTGGGATGGCAGGGGTAAGTACTGCTACAGGGGTATTTGACAATACCCAGTTCATGTTTAGAACATCACCTCCAAACTTTTCCCAGGCAAAAGTTATTGCAAAATAAAGTTGCAATGATTACAGAAAATGCAACTTACTCAAAAAGCATCTCAAATGACTTTGAAGAAAATTTCAAAGCGCTTGGAGGAGAAATTGTTGCGAGTGAAGAGTTCAACACTACCCAAGGCGAAGCAAAAACAGAGTTATTGAAGCTAAATAGCACTAACGCAAATGCCTTATTTGTTTCCCCCCAAAGCCCGACAAACTCAATAATGTTAATGAGAACAATAAACGAACTAGGGATAAAGAAAAAATTAATTGGAAATACAGTATTTGTAAATCCTGCAGTTACAAAAGCAGGGGTGTTTATGCCGGAAGATACGTTCACAGCAAACATGGCAGTGGATTTGAATAATTCAACAATGAAAACACTTCTGGATAAATTTATTCCGCTCTATGGAGAAATTCCATACGATACTTTCTTTGTAAGTGCAGTGTACGACGGGGCACAAATGGTGTTTGAAGCAATTAACGCGTGCGGAGGAGACGAAAACACTTCCTGCTTACGCGAACACCTTTTGAATGTAAAAGACTGGCAAGGAGCAAGCGCGGCGTTTAATTTTGATTTACAAGGAGACCCGATACTGAATAATTGGAAAGAAATACATCTAATAAATGGGAAAGCGGTTTTCACTGATAGTAATAATTAAGCCTAACTGTTGGTGAAAATTAGTTTCTATGGATGGTACCAAAACTTAGCAGGCTCTTTTGAGGAAAGCCTGAGCTTTAATTTCATTAAAGCTTGGGCGCGAGTTTTTATGCTAGAATCATTCTCCATCATGCTGGTTAATGTTCCATCAAGCGTTCTTTTACTTAATTTTCTTGTAAGCTCCGCCTCAATAGCTGAAATTGTTTCGGAAGAAGGTTCAACAAGTGGCGCGGCATTTCTCGTTATACTTATTATTCTTTTTACTCGCATTGGCTTAGCTGGAATTGGCATGGTAATATATAGCTTTGACTTGTTTAAAAAAACAATGTAAGTGCTTTTTGTATGCTTTCAATAAGGGGACTAAAATCAGGGTATGCCGGAGCCGAGATACTCCACGGGCTTGATGTTGAGATTAAATTAGGGGAGATTTCAACAATAATCGGGCCGAACGGGAGCGGAAAATCAACACTCTTGAAGAGTATATTCAACTTGTGCGACATTTACTCAGGTGAAATAAAGTTCAAGGACAAAAATATTACTTCACTTCCAACTTATGAACTCATTAGTGAAGGAATAAGTTATGTTCCTCAGGGGCGACAAGTATTTTCTGATATGACGGTAAAAGAGAACTTGGAAATGGGCGCATTTATTATGCGCGACAAAGAAGTTGTGCAAAGGAACCTTGCAGACATATTTGAAAAGTTTCCCTTTTTGAAGCAAAAAGCAAATGAATATGCTTTTTCTCTCTCTGGAGGACAACAGCAAATGCTCTCAATAGCACGAGCACTAATACAAGACCCAGAACTTATTTTAATGGACGAACCCTCTTTAGGGCTTTCCCCAAAAACAATGGGAGAAGTATTTGAAAAAATAAAAGAAATAAACAAAGAAGATGTAACCGTGCTAATAGTAGAACAAAACGCAAAAGCAGCTGCGAAAATTGCTGACAAAATAATAGTTCTCGAACAAGGAAGAATAGCACTCTCCGGCGGAAAAGAACTACTGAAAAGCAAAAAACTTGAAAACATTTACTTCGGCGGAGAATAAACAGTGTGTTTTGCATTTTTCCAAAGTATTTCAAAGTTTTCTTGATAAGCCTTGCTTAATGCTTTATTATTAATTGTAATAATGATGGGGGTTGCCGTTTCAAAAATCATTATTGCAATAGCGTCCCTACTTATTATTGTAACGGTGTTTGAAATCTCTTTTATGTTTGATAATCGTATGCTTATCAAACCCATTTTGGGGGCTTTTTTTAGGCTGATTTGAGTTTCTTGGGTGTCATTGTATATTATTCTTATCGGGATTTTGAGTTTTTGGCGCTTCTCATGCCAGTGTTTTATGTAAGCCGGGATTAGTTTGTAAGTTAGGACACCAGAAGAGCCATACATTAGGAATTCGCTTGGTTTTTGTTCAAGCATTTGTTCAAGAGTTATTTTTAGACCTTCCTTGCCTGTAAATGTTTCAATCCAAGCGTTGTCTTCTTGGATTTTTCGGGTTTTTGATAAATCCAATACTGTTTTTCTCATTTGTTTTAACTGTTCGTTAATTTCTTCTTCCGCTTTTGAGAGCATTGCATTTGGCTCAACAGCCTTGTAGTACTTTTTTCCATCGCTGTTGCTGAAGGATACAATCCCATTTCTGCACATTTGGTTCAACCTATAGTAAACAGTTGCCCGCGGGAGAGCGGTTTTAGAAGCAATTTTGTTGGCTATTTCCTGACCTGTTGACAAAAGGGTTGTATAAATAAAGTAATCCTCAGAAGGCATTTTGAATGGATTAGTTCTCTTTTGCATGTTCATTTTATGGAGAGATGTTTATTTAATTGTTGCCAATAATTGGCAACAATAAGTTATATTCTGGTGGTTCAAAGCTTTTCTATGGGTTCATTATCAAAATTAGTTCTTTTGGCGATTTTTATCTTTGCGCTATTTGCCGGTGCGATTCTTGTGATCTATCAAAACCAGAGTACCTCTGACAGTGAAATTAAAATAATTGAGTTTGAATCAGAGTTTTGTAACAAAGAAATTTCAGACCTAAAGTCAGCATCTCCTTGATTATACGAAACTTCTAAATCCACTTGGCAGTTTTTGAAATAAATCAAGCCGGAGGAATTAATGGAAAAAAGATGAATGTTTTGTATGAAGATAGCCAAACAAAAACCGAAGTCGGGTTAACCGCATTTCAAAAGCTTTTGGAAGTTAACAAGATTAGATATGCTTTTACAAGCGTCAGTGGAGTGGCTCTGGCAGTTGCCTCGCTTGCAAATAAAAACGAAATAGTTCAAATGGATGTTGTTTCGGCAACGCCTGCCTATTCGACGCCAAATGATTTTACATTTCGTACGGGAATTAATTCATACTACTTTGGCAAGGTATTGTCAAAACTACTTATTGACAGAAATATTCAATTTGTTTCCCTGTTTTATATAAATAGCGATTATGGTGTCGGGTACAAAGAAGCTTTTTTGAATGATTTTCAAAGAAGCTTTTTTGAATGATTTTAAAAAGCGCGGAGGAAAAGTGGATTTAGAAGTTTCGTATAATCAAGGAGATGCTGACTTTAGGTCTGAAATTTCTTTGTTACAAAACTCTGATTCAAACTCAATTATTTTAATTTCTTTACAGAAAGAGACCCCTTTGATATTAAAGCAAATGGATGAGATTGGTTTTGATAAAAATATATTCACAGATGTTTATGCAGCTGAGCTTAAAGAAAATTTAGGGCTGAAAACCGTTAAATTAATTGAATACTTAAAGCCTGCAATAGATTTTGCAAAACCAAACAGTGCAGCTGAAAAATTTGCAGTCAATTTTAACATAGCATATGGAATTGCACCTGATTTTATCTCTGCCCAGGCGTATGACGGCGCAAAAATGCTTTTTTTGGCAATGAAATCCTGCCAAGATATAGATGATAGTAATTGTGTGAAGGATGAACTTTACAAAATAAGGAATTATTCAGGTGCAATTGGGGATGGGGTTAGTTTTGACATAAATGGTGATATAATTGGAAGAAAAATTGTTGCAATGCGAATTATTGATGGGAAGTTTGTTGAAGCAAATTAATAGGGGATATTCCGCTGGGAATAATTTTTCAATAAACATCTTCAGTCCGAATTGAGCTTTTCCACAGCAACTTGAAATTATCTTTATAGTTGTCGGAAAGCCCCTTGTCAATTATTCTTATTACAAAAGGGTATTCTTTTCCCCAAAAAATGATTGCCACTCTGTCAGAATATATCCAAGTGGAATGCAGGGATTCTCTTGTTGATTCATCAAACCTAAGGTTAGTGTATTTCATTTTTAAAAACTCTCTGGCGCGCTTGAGCCCTACAGGGGACTTTACAAAAATCGCCATCAACGGGATTTTTTGTTTCTGTCTTTCATTCTCAAAATGCTTTGAAACTGGTCCAACAACTTCAATGCTGCTCCTTTGTGTGCCGAAAACAAACCATTCGCTTTTTTGCCTGATAACGTCACTCATAAGAGTTTTTATGCCTTCTTTGCCCTCAAGAATCTCAACAACAGGTTTTTTGGTGCGCGGTTTGTGGAGGCTTAATAGTTTGGGA
>JAPLVQ010000152.1 GCA_026397035.1 Candidatus Iainarchaeum sp. | reverse complement strand
GTATTCTTTGAAGTGAAAACATCAGGTTCCTCAAGCGGGATGTCTACTGAAGTAGAAAGGCTAGCTGTATTTTTTGAATTATTAAGCGGGTGAAATAAATCAGGGGAGTGTGATAAAGGCAGTTGTTTCTTTCCTTCAAGATTCTTTTTGTGATCAATAAATGCTTTATGTTCCTCTTCAATTTCATCATCAGGCAAAAAATCATCATACGCGCTTTCAATAAGATCCACTGTGGGATCATTCTCGTTCTGAATCTTTTTGAATAACTGCTTATTTACTGAATAAAAAACAATCTTAATTACGGGGTCAAGAATAATTTTGTCTTTTAATGCATGAGTAAAAGAATAAGTGTAAACGATTCCTCCTAAATTAAAATCCGAATCCTTTCCCCTCTTTTTTGGAGTCGCCGAAAGACCCAGTTTATATTTTATTGGAGCATTAGGGAACTTGTAATTCTCCGTAGTATTATGCATCTCATCAACAATCAAAAACCAGTCATGATCCTTCCATTTACACTCATTAAAAAATTGCTTAATCTGATGAAAAGTCGAAATGAAAATCTTGTATTTGGAAAGTTTATCCTGAGCGCAAACATAAGCCTTTGACTCATTATTACTAGAAACCTCGTAAATCTCGCTACGCTTAATTTTTGAATACTCCAAAACCGCGTCAATCCACTGCTGGATAAGAGTAAGACGAGGACACACAATAAGCACTTTTAAGTTAGGTTCTTCGTCAATCCGCGAACAAATAAGCTTCAAGGCTAGAATAGTCTTGCCCGCGCCCGGAACCGCCTGAATAATCCCTTGCTTATGCTTAAGCCAAGTATCAATCGCTTCAATTTGCCAGGCTCTAAGTTCAGGCCCCTTATATAAAGAGTGCATTAGGACTTGTATTGAGGGAAACAATTATAATGATTCCTAAAAGAAAATCACGCGAATTAGAATGAATTAAAGTTTGGATTAAGTGGATTAAAGCCTGAATTGATGGGTTAAAGCCAGAGAGGGGAGGTTACAATTCTTATAACTTCTTTGAAGCTTAAGTAAAGCTTTTTAATATAGTATTAATACAGTGTTAATGTGATGTTATGCCTATTGCAATAGTTCAATTAAGTAATGAAGCAAATCATGTAATCAATATTGTTAAAGCAAAGTATGACTTGAAAGATAAAAGCGAAGCCATTAATGCGTTGGCTTTGGAATATGCTGAAGAGGTTTTGGAATCAGAACTTAAGCCTGAATACATTGAAAAACTAAAAATTTATCAAAGTGAAAAAACAACTAAAGTTACTAATTTAGATAAGTATTTCAATGAGTTAAGAAGGCGATAAAATGCCTTACTCACTGGAACTTAGAAAACATGTTGAAAAAGAATTTGAACGTGTAGCAAAGAAATCACCAGTTGAAGAAGAAGTTGTTAAGAAAAAGTTGGTTGAAATTCTTGAAAATCCGCGTAGATTCAAGCCACTAAAAAAACCAATGCAAGGCTGGTGGAGAGTGCACATAATGAAGTCTTTTGTATTAATTTATTCAATTGATGAAGCAAGAAAAACAGTAATTGTGGAAGATTACACGCACCACGACAACGCATATGATTGATTACATGAAATCGAATAAATATTATAAAAAGTTTAATTCAAGTATTTCTCCGCGTGCAAGTAGGGGTTAGGGGTTTAGACCAGAATTGGGGCGGGGTAAAGTTAGAAGAGATCTATTTTGGGCAATAATTGAATCAGAAAGAATTTTTGTACTACTCGCGAAAAGTATATATCTTGGGGTAGCGTTCAATTCTTTATGAACAGAGTGCGGGTTATATTTTGCGTAATTATTGTCTGTCTTGTAGGGTATGTTTTGTTTAGTTTTGCCCAAGGAACGGCACAAACTTATCAAATCAGTTATCTGGATGGAAATGTAACTAAAGTTGTTCAAACAGGGATTTTAAACATTCAAACCGGAAGTTTTAAAACTGAAACTATTTCAATTCCTTTTTCTCAAAAATACTCTTTGTTAATGATAATACCAAAGCAATTGGCACAAAATGAGGCTGAAGTTGAGTTCAGTTACAATGGATTAAAAAGGGTTTTAAAAAGCGACCCGATAATCCAGTTTTACAAAAGTTCGGGGGAATTAGAGGTTAAGGCAAAGTACAAAAACAGTTCGCTTCTTGCAAGTATTAATGTTTTATTGCCCAAGGGGTTTATCTCATCACTCGACACTAATCAAAAAACGGTATTGACAATTGAGCTAGCAAGTTTAACCGATTTAAACCTTAATGAATTGCAGGCTAATGAACTGGAAAATAAATTAGCTGAGAAATACTCATTAGTATTTACTGAAAATGCGCAAATGGAGAAATTACAAGCGGAAAATCTGCAAATGAAGAATCAAGAAGTTTTTCAAAATCAGGTACTACATTTTGCGGATTATACAACCCTTTTAGCCCAGCTCACAGGAGTAATTAACTCGACAAGAGAAGCCAGAATAGAAATACTTTCACCCAAAGAAGCGCAAAAAAGGATTTCAACTACTCCCGCAAAGGGGAATGTTAAACCACAGAATAATTCACCCGACACAAATAGGATTATTCCTGCCAATACCCTAATTGAAAATCCTCCACGTAAAAGGGTAGTTTCTATTGAAAGCGCCTGGCCTGAAAAAATAGAGCTTGGAGTTACGAGTCTTAATCCAAAAAATTCTGTTACTGAAAAAATTACTTACCCTGCTGAGTTAAGAAATTCTGCAGACATTGGATGGTCGCTAACCCCACCGCAAATTCAGCTTCAAAAAGGAACAGCTTATGACAATAGCATACAAGGATTAAGAATAACTATTACACAAGGTATTGATGGAACAGAACCGCATTTATTGACTGTTGAAGCTAATTATGATGAACTCATAAAAAACAATTCAACCGTACCCCGAACAATTGATACAAACATTTACCTGAATTACTTTGTGACAGGTTATGGCCCCCCGATAAGGCTCAAGATAAACATAAACAAACCAGGGGTTATTCTTACTCCGGTGGAATTAAATGAAGCAGGGGATTATGTTTCCAAAATAAAAGGGTGGAAAGAGATTATTGTCCAGACTAAAAAAGCAGATGGCACCCCATTAGCCCCTGAAAACATTGGAAAAACGGCTAAAAGCGGGATAATTGAAGAATACAAGAAAAACAAATTTACCTTCCTTCTTATTCTTGGCGGACCAAGCTATATTCCAATCCAGTCAAAAGTAATTTTGAATGAACGTAATCCTGCCAATAATCCTTATGGAGATAATCCTCCCGTCCTTGATTCATTTTATTTTGGTGAAATGAATGATGATAATTATCCTGAACTTGCAGTAGGAAGAATTCCGCTTGATGATTCAAAAAGCATAATAAAATATTTTAAAATCGAGAAAACTTTTTCCCAAGTTCCAAAGAAAGCAATGGTAATGTTTCCTGATAATCAGGTATTTACGGTTCCAAGAGTCGAACGAACACTAATGCTATCTTCCTATCAATACCAAATAATAGATGAAAATTCCCATTTTTTTGTTTCAAATGAGAGAATAATTCCACTCTATGTTAACCCTTCATGGAATGACTTTAACCAAGTACTAAATGCCGCTGATTGGGTTCAAATTTATTCCCATGGATCTCCGAATTCCTTTTTTAATTCCAAATCTAGTCAGGCATTCTGCCCAAAATTGGATTTGAATGGAACAAATCATCCAATAATATCCGGTGAAGCTTGTTCCACAGCTGCAGAACTTGGAAAAACTTTTATTTCAAATGGGGCATTAATTTATGTTGGGGAGTATTTTCCTGAAGGACTTATCCCGTTTTCTTTATTTGCGCTGGGAAAAAATGAAGGGATAGGAGAAATGTTCAAAGAAACGTTTAGGATAACAATACCCATGTATGCGGTTATTTTGTATGGAGACCCGTCGATAACCTTCCCTGTAGAGACTCCTTCAATAAAACTTGCAGGAAACAAAATATTTTTTAGCAAAATTAAACCCCTCTTTATTTTTAGCGAAGAAGGGTTAAAAGATATAAATGCTTGCCTCAAGAAAAATAAGGGCACTCTTGTTGAAAAGTGTTTTGACTGGGGCGGGGGACTAAGTTTGACAAAAAATGATGATAACTCCTTACTTGTAAATCCTGGAAGAGGGACATTAAGAGTTGATGGGAAGTACGCCGGACCGGAACTTAAAGATATTAAAAAAGTTAATGTTCTGATTAATGGCAAAACTATGCCTCTTGGAGAGCCTTTCAAATATGGTGTTTCAGGCTCGATTATGATTTTTTATCAGCCGGATATGCTGAAGTTTTTGTATGACAACAACGTGCTTGAAAAAGGGTTTAGTATTGAAATTGAATAATAAGCTAAACTTGGCTGGAATTTCAAGCCGGATTTGGTGCCGAGGGAGATTTTAAATAAAGAAAGGGGTTAGTATAAAGTATGGGTGGAAGATTATTACCGAGAAGATTATTCCCTAATTCAAAACTGGGTGCGAATGTGGCGAGACTTGAAAGAGAGCCTAATTTAGGCGGGGAAATTAATGTTAAAAGAGAAGGGCTCAGTGAAATACCAAAGGGAGTATCTCCTGAAGAAAGAAGATTACGCTTTGCGAATAAAGTAAGGCAAATGCAGGAAGCAAAGCTAAAAACTGATAGAAGAAAATTAGTAGATTATCAAAAATCAGAAAGAACTCTTGAAGAAAGAAAAACTTTTAGGGGAGAACTAGAACACCAAATAGAAAACGCTGGAAATTCGGCAAATTGGAGGGAAGGCTCGCAAAAGATGCCCCGCAGAACTTGGGGATTTCTTTTCGGAGTATATTCGAGACTAACTATTACACCAAAAGAACAAATAGGTGTAATGAGTAAATTTGATGCGATGGTGCAAAGGGAAAAAGAAAGAAAGGATGTTGATGAACTCACCGCGCAGCAAGAAATAAACCTCTTAAAAAGAGCACTAATGGAAGATGAACAAGCGAAAAGAGTACCTTTCCAATACCTTGAAATCTTTTCAAGCGTAATTATACACTTAAAACATAATCCAAACTTTTCTGCTGATTTTAGGGAATATATCCAAAGCGGGGATTACAGACTATTGATTTGAACAAAAAGTAGGAAATGTGGGGATTTTGTGTTTGAAGCGGTTTGTTTTGATTCGCATCTTTAAAGCACGAGAAGTATATTTCTTGTATTATGAAACATTAGGGTAATTCTACTTCCGATATGCTTATATAGTGTTTTGTTTATTTGATTTGTATGGTTAATTTCGAGAAGTTTAACAGGCATTGGGAAAATGGGTTTTTTTACCCTTATGAGAAGAAAAGGGATTATTTTGAAGTACTGCTTGGCTATTTAAATAAAAAGCAAATTATCGCGCTGACTGGATTGAGACGCACAGGAAAAACTGTTTTATTCAAGCAAGTAATTAATTATTTAATCAAAGAAGGAATTGGAAGGAAAAACATTCTTTATTTTTCTTTTGATGAGCAAAAACCAAGCTTTGATGAGCTGATTAAAGAATACGGTCAAATAACGTCTCTTGAACTAGGTAAAGAAGAAGTATTTATTTTTCTTGATGAAGTTCAAAAGCTGGCTAATTGGCAGGACCAAATTAAAACATATTATGACAATTATGAGAAAGTAAAGTTTTTTGTTTCCGGTTCAGCAACCCTGTTTATACATAAAAAAGCTCATGAAAGTCTTTCTGGGAGAATATTCCTCCTTGATTTACCTATATTGTCATTCAAAGAATTCTTAGATTTTAAAGGGAAAAAAGAGCTTGCCAATAATCCAAAAATGTTTCCCGATCAAATACAAAAAGAGTTTAGTGCATATTTAAAGAGAAATTTTATTGATATAATAAATGAAGATGATGAATCTGCAAAAGAATATCTGCAAGGAATAATAAACAAAATTGCTTTCGAGGATATACCCCAGTTATTTCCAATTGAAAATCCTGAAAAACTTAAAGCCCTTATAACGGCAATATATTCTAATCCAGGAATGCTTATTAATTACGAAAATCTGGGAAAAGATCTGGGACTAAGTTCAAAAACCACAGAAAAATACTTGTTTTATTTAATTCAGGCAAAAATAGTGAAAAAGATTTACAATTACAGTAAAAACTTTCTAACCTCTGAAAAAAAATCAAAAAAAGTGTATATAACAGCACCATGCATGTGTTTTCTTAATGACGAAGCGGAACTATCAAAAGCAATTGAAAACCTTGTTTGTATCACAGGCAATTTTGATTTTTTCTGGCGAACCCCTCAAAAAGACGAAATCGACTTTATTTCTAAAAAACACTCCCTGCTTATTCCTGTTGAAGTAAAATATTCAAACAAAATAAACCCCCAAGATTTAAACGCAATAAACAAGTTTTCAAGGAAAAACAAAACAGCTACACCCATAATTATTACTAAAGAAACAGAACAAGAAAATAAAACAATAAAAATGATCCCAGTAATAAAATGGCTGCTTGAAAAATAATTTCCGCGCAGAAAAAACAATCCACGCAAGTTCTTGAACAAGAAAAAATGAAAAACAGGTTTATCAGCAAAAGGAAGGACTTTTGACTTCCGCCGATAAGTTTTTAAATTTTTGGCTACCTAGAAATCTGTTCAAAAGGGAATATTTAAAGTTCAATCAAAATCTATTTCTAAAAGCTTTATGATTTTCTGAAAGTAGTGTTGAACCTTTCAAACTAGCCAAATTTTGAATTAAAGTATTTTAGGTATCAAAAGGAGGTTACCAATATGAATGAAATAAATAATATAAAAAAATGAAAAATGTGACAGAAAATAATGAAGAACAAATAATTAGTAAAGTAGGTGATATTATGGAACAAATAACTGAAGAAAAACAAATTCATAGTAAAAGAGAGGATTCGAGTGAAGTAGAGTCCGAAGAAATGAAGTATATGGAAGGTTTGAACTGTGAGGAACTCTGTTTTCTCTCAAATAAGAAAAGCCTTGGAGGAATAAAAAGAGTTGATAAAACAACAATGCTCTCAAGAGAACAAATGTACCAAAATCTCTGTTAGCCCTGCTGGAACTAGTTTTGAAATCAGAATAAAAGTCCTAAACGTATCTTTATAATCCAATCTGGGTTGAACTAAGTCTGGTTGAGTATAAAGTAGTTTTTAATCAAAAGATTGTGTTAAGTGAGTAAATTATGGCTGAAAATGGCAATATTGTCCAAGTGAAGAATCTCTCAAAGACCTTTGGGAGTATTCATGCGGTGGAGGATGTTACGTTTAACGTAAAAAAAGGCGAAATCTTTGCATTTCTTGGACCCAACGGAGCGGGAAAATCTACTACAATAAAAATGCTCACAACACTGCTCCAGCCGACTAAAGGAGAAATAACCCTTAACGGGTTTGACTCGGTAAAGGATTCTGATAATGTGCGAAAAAGCTTTGGAATAATTTTCCAAGACCCGAGTCTTGACGAGGATTTAACCGCTTATGAGAACATGGAACTCCACGGAGTACTTTACAATGTCGCAAAAGAAGTACGAAAAGAAAGAATAGAAAAACTAATGAAAGTAACCGAACTTTGGGACAGAAAAGACGATTTGGTAAAGCACTACTCGGGAGGAATGAAAAGAAGACTGGAAATCGCCCGCGGATTATTACATCACCCGAAAATCTTTTTCCTTGACGAACCAACGGTAGGACTTGATCCCCAAACAAGAAACCATATTTGGGGGTACATTAAGGAACTAAACAAAACAGAAGGAATCACAATATTCTTTACAACACATTATATGGACGAAGCGGAGAAATACTCAACGAGAATCGCTGTAATTGACAGGGGCAAAATTGTTGCCCAAGGAACCGCAAACGAACTAAAGAAAAAGACGGGAAAGAAAACGCTTGAAGATGCGTTTATTGACTTAACAGGACATGCAATACGCGAAGAAGAAGCGAATGCGCTGGATGGATTAAGAATGCAGAGAAGAATGCACAGGCGGTAAGGATTTTTTTGAAATTAAGTGAAGAGTGGCAAAATCTTGGAAAAACGAATCAAAGGAATTGTTAAAGGAATTAGTATGAATTCACCGGTATATATTTTGTGGTTACGCCAAGTAAAGAAGTACTTCCGCTCGCGCTCAAGAATCGTAGGAGCACTAGGACAGCCGGTACTCTTTTTAGTAGCCCTTGGGTTTGGTTTTGGGGCGATATACTCAAAAGCGGGAG
>JAPLVQ010000085.1 GCA_026397035.1 Candidatus Iainarchaeum sp. | reverse complement strand
TTGCAAAAGGAGATGCAGTAAAAGCAATGGAAGAAATTAATTCAAGAAAAATATCTGCAGTGATTAATGAAATAAGCGCTATTGAGGGTAGGCAGAAAAATCAGCAGAAAGAAATAAATGGTTTTTGCAAAACTTATGCTACTCGTAAATGCCTCAAAGCGTGCGGATTAATGGTTGATTATTCACAGATAGAAATACCCGGAATGGGAAGACTAAAAAAAGCGAAAGTTGAAAAAGTTTAATTTTAGCGGCTTGTACTAAATTTAAATCAAGACGCTAATTATTGGACATGTTTGGTAGGGGATAATTTGGTTTTTGAAGAAATAGCTGTAAATCAATTCCTCCAAAGCTATTCAACACCAGCGCTTGATTTGTTCTTTAAAGGAATCACCTATTTTGGCCACCCGGGAATATGGCTAATATTTGCCGCATGGCTTTTTTGGTTAGGGTATGAAAGGAAAAGCTTTATTTTAGTTTCAATAATTCTATTTGCAGGAGCAGTAGCAGGAGCATTGAAAATAATTATTGCACGCCCACGACCGGAAGGAATCATAATTATGGATGCTGAACAAACATTCTCTATGCCTTCAGGACACTCAACACTAATAGCTTCATTTACTTCATTTTTCTGGGCAAGAAAAGTCAGAAATGCATTTAAAGCACTCTTAGTAATTGCAGTAGTACTTGTTGCAATATCTAGAATGTACCTTGGAGCGCACTATCTGACTGATGTTATTGTCGGGCTAATACTGGGCGTTGTAGTTGGATGGCTAATGTACAAAGCGGAAGGAAAAATAAACAAAATGCAATTTCATATTACAAAAATACAAGACGAATTCTTGGCTATAGGGTTTTTTGTAATTGCAGTAATATTTTATATGTTTATTCAAAGTGCATATCCAGAAGCATTTGTTCTATTCGGATACTTTGCTGGATACGCGCTATATAGACATTCGGGAGTCGACCTAAAACCAAGTACTATTAATAAAAAATTAGTTGTCTTAATGTTAGTTGGAACAGGAATACTCGGGGAGTTATATTTAGCCGCGCACAAATTAGCGGGACTCGAATCAGTGGCAATATATTTTGTTATAGGATTATTTATTACGGTATTCTGGCCGATAATAACAAATGAACTCACTCAAAAGAAAAGAAACATAAAATGAATTAATGCAAAATATACTTTTTCTGCCTCACGTGAAACCTTTAAAACAGCCTTGTTAAGGCTGTGTCAAAATCCCTGGATTTTGATACACACAAAAATATTTGATTTTTGCTGTGGCGAAGGTATTTGGGCTATTCTTAAATAGCCCAGAAAACCAAAACTAAACCTTTAAAAAATACCCTTTATACAATTTGTTTATGGTAAGCCAAAGAGCTTTCCAATAAATAAAGATAAATCCCCCCTTAGTTTAGCAGCTAAAACGCTCGGCTGTAGCATCTAAGATACCAGCGCTCAAAAAAAGAGTTCTGGAGTGAATCGCAAAATATTGCGACCGAGATACCCCCGGTGCAAGTCTGGGAGGGGGGATTTATTCACCGGCATGGCACTTAACAAACCTTTAAATACTTATTCTACTTATTTAAGTATAAGGTGGTTTTGTGGCTAATATGACTATGGCGATCCCTGATGTGATGCATGCTAAGATGAAGAAGTATAGTGAAGTAAAGTGGACTGAAGTAGCAAGAGAAGCTTTTTTGAAAAAATTGACTCTTTTAGAAACAGAAAAAGACCTGTTGAGACTTTCTGCATATAAGCGCTGGGCAGAAGAAGGAGAGGAAGCACATGAGCTCTTTAAATTTTGAACCTGGAGAAATAGTAGTAGCGCAAATCCTCTACTCTGAACAAATAGGAATCAAAACAAGGCCAGCGTTAGTTGTAAGTAATGCAAAATATAATAAAGATTCTGAAGATGTAATACTTCTTAAAATAACATCCAAATCAAAACAAACTAAATATGATATTGAGCTGACTAATTCTGATTTAGTAAATGGGGAACTAGCAAAAGAAAGCATGATAATGGCTGATAATCCAGTAACAACCTACAAAGAAATGATAACAACAAAAATAGGGAAAATATCAAAAGAAAAACTAAATCAAGTTAAAGAAAAACTAGCTGAATTATTTGAAATAAAGAAGGGGTAAGTTAATTTTATGAAATCAAATAAATCTTTCGACATGCTAAACACGAGAATAGACCCGCGTGCAAGTCTGACTAGGGGGGATTACACTTACTTTTGGAAAAACCTCAAACGAAGCGAATTCTTTTAAACTTCAGAACTGATTTTGATTAATTATTGTTCTTTACCAATGCGTGATGTTGTTCACTGTTAATGAAAACCTTTATAAATGGTTTTGTTCACAGTTTCTTCATGTTAAAAGACAGCATAAAGAAAGTTGTGCACGCGCAGGCAAAAGAGCTTTCCTCGTTTGATTTTGGTGTTGAGCGGGATAATCTTTCAGACTTAAATCCCTTGAAGGGAGTAGCTCTTGTATTGTCTGGGGTTAGGCGTTGCGGAAAGAGTACATTAATGCAACAGATACGAAAAAATACTTCGAAAGCGTATTACTTTAATTTTGATGACCCTAAAGGGGTAGGATTTGAAGTTGAGGACTTTGAAAAGCTAAACCAAGTATTTATTGAAGAATTTGGCGAAAGTGATTATTATTTCTTTGATGAAATTCAGAATGTTGAAAAGTGGGAACTCTTCATACGAAAGCTTGTAGATAATAAAAAACAAGTTGTCATAACTGGCTCAAATGCATCATTGCTAAGTAAAGAACTTGGCACAAGACTTACTGGAAGGCATTTGCGAACAGAACTATTCCCATTTTCTTTTAACGAATTTCTTCAATATACAAAACAAAAACCAAGTATTGATTCATTCAAAAGCTACTTTGAAGAAGGAGGGTTCCCTGAATATTTATCACAAAAGAAGCTACAACTTCTTGAAGAATTGCTAAATGATGTTATTGCCCGAGATATTGTTGTCAGACAAAAACTAAGAGAAAGAAAAACAATAAAGGAACTAGCGGTTTACTTGCTTTCAAACCTTGGAAAAGAATTCTCTTTTAATGCCTTAAAAAAGATTTTCAACTTGGGTTCTGTGAATACGGCAATTTCGTTTGTTTCTTATTTAGAAGACAGTTATTTGCTTTTCACAGTTGAAAGATTTGATTATTCAATTAAAAAAAGATTAATTGCGCCTAAAAAAGTGTATTGCGTTGATAATGGATTTGCTGCAACAAACTCTGTTTCATTTAGTGAAGACAAAGGTAGAATGCTTGAAAATATTGTTTTCTTGGGGCTGAAGCGTCAGAACAAAGAAATGTACTACTTTCGAGAGAATAATGAATGTGATTTTGTCGTCAGAAAAGACACAAAAATAGTTGAAGCAATGCAAGTCTGCTTTGAATTAACTGAAGAAAACAAAGGCAGAGAAATAGCTGGATTATTGGGCGCTTTGGAAAAGTTTAAGCTGAATGAAGGGCTTATACTAACTTACGACCAAGAAGACAAATTACAAGAAATGGGAAAAACAATTATAGTAAAGCCAGTTTGGAAATGGCTATTAGAATGGAAAAATAAAAATAACTAAGAATAAGATGTGATTTAGATGAAGTGTAAAACACATAAAGAATCGAAGAAATCTGAAAAAACGCATAGAACGAGAATCAACCCGCGAAGTCTGGAAGGGGGATTAATGCTTATTCTCTCAAAAAATGCGCTGTCTTACTTGTAAGAAAGTATTAAATATTGTTTGGTTCGTAATATTAATGGTGATTTAATGCAAGGAATAGTTGAGACAACCAAAATGTCTACTAAAGGGCAGATTATAATCCCTAAAGAAGTAAGGGAATTCACTCAAAGTACAGAAAATACTCTTTTTACTGTAATGCCTTTGAATGTTGATACCATAATTTTAAAAAAGCTTGACAAAAAAGCAGCATTGGTAGAACTTGATAAAATAAGAGCAAGAATTAAAGATAAACTTTCTGAGGATGAGATAAATGCCCTTGTTCACAAAGTCAGATAAAATTGTTCTTGATACAAACATTGTTGTATCTGCTTTGATTGGAAAGCGTGGAGAATCGGCTAAATTATTCAAATTAGTAATCAGCGAAGAAGTGGAAAATTATACAAGCACTGAAATAATTAAAGAAATTAGTGAAGTATTGGGTCGTGAAGAGATAACAAAGAGAACGCTAAGAGAAGAAAGGCAGTTCATTCTAGAACAATATTTAATTCACTCAAAACTAACTGAACCAAAAATGAAGCACAATATTGTGGAACACTCTTCTGACAACAAATTCATTGATGCTGCAATTGAAGCAAAAGCAAAATTTATCATAAGCGGAGACAAACACTTACTTGTTATAAAAGAATTCAAAGAAATAAAAATAACAACAGCAAAAGAATATCTGGGTGATTCAGATGAAATGTAAAACACATAATGAAACGAAAAAATCTTCTAAAATGCTAAATACGAGAATTCACCTGTGTGCAAGTACTCTTGGAGGAGGGAGTATATTTACTACATAATTCTGCAACAAGGCAATATTTTTAAACTTCAGCAACTTATTACTGGCAAGGACTTGAAATGAAAGAAATAGTAATGGTTTTATTTGGATTACTTGCATTTTTACTAGTCTTTGGTTGCACCATTTCAAACCAAAATATGTTAAATAATCCTTTGACAAACCAAAATACATTTAGCAATTTTCCATCAAACAATGAAAGTAGTGCATTCAACGTGATTTTTGAGGAATGTAAAGCTACTAATGAAGGAACCCTTGCTATGAGCCAGTGTTATGTAATTCAAGCAGCAATCACGGGGGACATTTCTTTTTGCAATCAAATTCAAGACAAAAATGAAACAAATAATTGTTTTCGAGCTGTGGCCTTGGCAAAGAAAGACTCCTCATTCTGCGGCAATATACTTGATTCCAGCACTAAATTACAATGCCAAACCAGTGTTCAAGCTAATACTGGCAAAAATCTAAGCATACTGCAAGTGGATTGCGCAAATTTCAAAGTAACACAAAAATCTTTGGATGAGTGTCACAATTTGCCTCTTAAAGAATCTTTAGCTTGTGAGGATAATTTGCAACAACATGACTTTTGCTACCTGAATCAAGCAATAGAAAAGAAAGATCCTTCAATTTGTGATATTATAATTGCAGCCGATGCAAAAGCCGCCTGCAAAATAGTTACATCTAATTAGATAAGTTCCTTTTATTTACTTTACTTTGTGAAAGAGTCCCTGTGTGCAAGTCTAACTAGAGGAATTACACTTTTAAAACACTAATGTTTAAATAGTTCATTTTCCTTATGGGATTATGAAAAAGTTGCTTTTTGTATTTCTTTTTTGTTCCTTTTTATTACTCCCGCTTGTAAACGCTCAAAGTATTTGGCCTTTTTTTAACGGAAATCCCCAGCACACAGGGCTAAGTCCATATGATACTAACAGGATAATGGGAGCGATAAAGTGGAGTTACCTTACGGGTGATGGAGTGGAATCTTCCCCTGTAGTTGCTGATGACGGAACCATTTATGTTGGCTCTCACGACGCAAAATTATATGCTTTTAATTCGAACGGCACTCTCAAGTGGAGCTTTGCTGCAGGCACCCCTGTTTACAATGATAAATGGAAACGCTATGCTGGAATAATTTCCACCCCTGCAATTGGAAATGACAACACAGTTTACTTCATTGCCCCAGATAATTATTTACACGCTGTAAAGGACGGAAAAGAAACTTGGAAATTTGCAATACAATGGGAAGGGATAAGCTTTTGGGATTCGCCAATGATTGCTCCAGATGGAACAATTTATGTCGGTTCCGCGCGTTCTGATTTATCTTTAGGAAGCACCCTAACTAGCGGCTTTTATGCGATCAATCCAAATGGCACTGAGAAGTGGCATTACGAAATAAGCGCAGGAGTAACAAGCACACCCGCATTTTCCCAAGATGGGGGCACTATTTATGTTAATGGAAATATTAAACGTCTGGGAGATACTTCAGGCGGAACCGATGCTTACCTCTTTGCATTCACAAAAGAGGGAATCTTGAAATGGAAATTTAAGTTCCAGGATTGGGTGGAGACCTCGCCTTCCGTTGGGGACGATGGGACAATTTATACAGGTTCAAAAGAAGGTCGAGTATATGCTCTTAACTCCGATGGGACAAAGAAATGGGAATTCGCTGCGGGTGATGGAATAGGCGGAACACCGGCGCTAGGGAAAGACGGGACAATTTACGTTGGTTCGTGGGATAGCAAATTTTATTCTTTTGCGTCAACAATACTGCGCGGTCTAGCGAGACCCGCAGATAAGTTGACGCGCTAATTATTTCTTAAGGTCTGTGTTAATGTTAAGTGTCGCGCGCAGCGCCGCTGGAGCGGCGCTCAAGATCGCGAC
>JAPLVQ010000112.1 GCA_026397035.1 Candidatus Iainarchaeum sp. | reverse complement strand
TTGGATGTATTTTTTTTCTTTTTCGAGTTTTTCAAGAATCCTTTTGTATCTAAAAAGAAATTGTGCATCTTTTTTGTTTCTGTAACTTTCATCTAGCCTATCATTTACTAAATCATCTTGTTTTATGTGCAAAACCTGTTCAAGATGTTTAACTTTGTTTTCGTAATCTTTGCCCCCAAATTTTAATTTATGAAACCCATAAGGATAATGAATACCTCCAAAATGAAAGAAGGAAACTGTTTTTTGATTGTGATTCTTTAATAAGCATTTTAATGCGCTTTCTTCGTCTTCAATAAAATAGTTATTTACGCCTTTAGTAAACCCAATACTATCACCTAAAATTATTGGAAAGTCGGTTTGAAAAATTGTTTTGTAACCGTTTTTTTTGCCAACTCAAATAGAGTTGGTTTTGTAATGCTCCTGTTAAAAAACTCATAAACATTATTATTCCGCGGCCAACAACCCGTAAAATATGCTGCATGGGCTGCAGTTGTATACGGGGCTGCAGTAATACAGCGATTAAAGAATGTGCCATTATTGAACATTTTGTCTATATACTTTGATTCCCCTTGAATACAGTCGAATCTTAAGGAATCAAGGGATATTAAAATTACATGTTGAAATTGATTTGGTAATGTAGCCTTAATAGGATTCTGATACATATGTTGTTTCACCAGTTTCCCCACACCGAATACATTTTTTCTCCTTTTTCACCAGAACCATGCCTATAATATCTTTTCCAGTGTCGTGTTTTATCCAGTTAGCACATTCTTCTTTTCCACACCAACCAATTTCAGCAATCATAGCTTTCTTTGCTTCTTCAATAGTGTCACATTTATGCAGTCTATTTTCAAGCTCTTTTTTTGTTTCAATATAAAGCTTATTTTGCATTTTATTAAACCCTGTTTTGATGTGTTCAGCAACAACTTCAAAAGTACTCTTTTCTTTTGTGCCATCACGCCAGCACAGAGTACAGGATTTTGAAGCAAGTTCTTTAGGTCCAATTTCTATTCTTAAAGGAACACCCATTCTTTCAGTTTTATATCTTATTTCCCCAATACTAGTTACATCTTCTGCGTATGCTGTTTGTATTCTGTCTCTTTCTACACCCAGATTCTTGATAAGTTGTTCAATTTCCGGATTTCCTTGTGCTATTTTGATGCCAAGTATAGACACTTTAATAGGCGCAATATTTGGTGGGATAATTAGCCCTTTCTCATCACCATGATTAGATATTATTGATGATAAAAATCGTTCACCATTACCTGTGCAGGTTTGCCAAACCAGTTTCTTTTGTTGGTCAGAATCAATAAATTGTATATCAAATGCTTTTGCATATGCTTGGCCAAGATTATTACAACTTCCATTTTCAACAACTTTATCATTCATCAATGTATAAAATTCAACTGCCCCCGCACTTCCAGGAAAGCAATCAACTTTCGGTTTTCTTACTTTCAAAGGATAAATTGCCAAGTCTTCAAAGATTTTCTCATTCATTTTAATCGCAAGTTCTATTTCCTTTTCTGCTTCTTCTCTTGTAGCATGACAAGTATGAATTTCATACCATGGCCCTAATTCAACATCCCTCACAAAGACCTTAGTTGATTTTGTTTCATTCCTAAATGCACTAACTGTCTCATAAATCCTAAAGGGAAGATCGCGGTAACTTCTTATCCAAGTACTAAACATTGGATACATTGCTGGTTCTCCAGTTGGCCTAAGAAAAAGTTTCTTTTCCGTGTCAAAATAACCAAGTGCATAAAATGCTTGTTCTTTAAATGAGCTCCACCAGCTACTATTTTTCATTGCATATTCTTCTGGAACAAGCAATGGAAAGTACATTTCCGAAATTTGTTGTTCTTTAAATAAATCATCCCAAATTTGTTTTATTTTTTTCATTACTGAAAATCCATAAGGCATCCATACAAAAAAGCCTTTTATGTTATATCGAATATCAACAAGATTTCCATCTTGAATAAGCTGATTCCACCATTTTGAGTATTCTACTTCGTTTTTCTTGATTATCATTAATACACCTAATAAAATTCATTGTAGAACATAATTAAATACTTTGCCAAAAAAGGATAATTATGAATTTTAGTGAGTATACTGTAATTATAAGAAAATCAAAATTAGCTGATTTTTCATATCCTTTGCATGGCTATTATGTTCTAAACCCAACTAGGGTATTTTTAAGGAACAACTTATTCAATTTCATTGAAAAAAGACTTGCGGAAATAGGATATGCAGAATATGACTTTCCAGTAATCATACCAAAGGACTTTTTGGATAGTCAAAAAGAGCTTGAAGACTTTTCAAAAGGGACGATTTGGGCAATTTTTCCAGATAACACAGGATTTCAAAAAGAAGTTTATTTACGACCAAGTGGAGAGGGTGCTATTTACCCCATTGTAAAGAATTGGATTAGGAATCATGCTAATTTGCCAGTTAAAATTATATGTAAAAATTTGTTTTTTAGACCTCCAAGAAAAAAAACAGCTCCTTTTTTTATAGGTCCTGGAAAACCAATGTTCGAAGGACATTCGTTTTTTGAATCAGCTGATAATGTTGAAGCCGAACTCATGAAGCTTTCTAAAATATTTGAAAATTCGTGGAATAAATTAGGGTTTAGCACTATTTTATTAGAAATTCCAAAAGAAGGAAACAAAAAGATTTCTGAAAAATCAATTGGATTTATGACACAAACTGGATTTGGCAAACCCTCAATGCTTTGTATGCTTTACAATCAAGGAGAACTTTACTCAAAAGTCCTTAAAATTGAATATGATACAAAAAAGGGGTTAAAGAAAAATGCAAATCAACTGTGCTTTGGCTTCACTGATCGACCAATAGGAACCATGATCTCAATATTTTCTTCAGGAAGCAATATACGTTTGTCACCAGAAATAGTTGAAACCCAAATAGCTATTTGTACCGTAGCCGGACTTTTGTCCGCTTTTGTATGCCACACATTTGTCCGCTTTTCAAATATCATTTTCGCTTCTTGTTATAATACTTTTTGTTGAAGTAAATCACAGCTGGCGTTTGCCAGCCATGAATTTCCTGTTTG
>JAPLVQ010000073.1 GCA_026397035.1 Candidatus Iainarchaeum sp. | reverse complement strand
GCTTCCTCAAAAAAGATATTTGACGGATTCTCCACCTCAATAGCGCCAATCTGCCAAATCCCGACATGCACAGGATCAAACCCGCCACTAGTCTCAATATCAACTACAATCATAACAAGAAACTAATTAACAAAGCAATTAAAAAATCCCTTAATTCAAAATAAACCTTTAACAGTCTCAAAAATCGCTCTAAAAAAACCCCAAAAAACGCCCTCAAATTCAATTTTAACCCCTTTTATTCACCCCTTTAAGAACAAGCGTTCCACCCAAAAAGTATATAAACCTGCTTAATGGGTATTTATATAATTAAGCACTGGTGACATCTAATTTTCTGTTTTGAATTAACTCCCAACAGATTCTGGTGCATAAAACTGAAGGTGATTATTTGGTAACAAAATGCCCTGAATGCGGAAGCGAAAAAATTAGAGTAGATCATGGAAAAGGAGAAGCTGTCTGCATGAACTGCGGATTAATAGTCTCTGAAGAAGAAATGATTGACACAGGAAAAGAATGGAGAAGTTTTGAAGATTCTGATGATGCTTCAAGAGGCGGAAGCCCAATGAAGTATGTAAAACTAAACAAAGGTTTAGTTACAATGATTGACAGAAGAGGAACCGACTTAAGAGGAAACAAACTCTCAAGTAAAGGTCGTGCACAAATGTACCGCTTAATCAAGTGGCACAAAAGAGCAAGCGTCAGTAGCTCAATGCAAAGAAACTTATCAATTGCATTAACTGAAATGAGAAGAGTAGCATCATACTTGAACATACCAGACACACTCGTTGAAGCTGCAGCTTTGTTATACAGAAAAACTGTAAAAAAAGGACTCATAAGAGGAAGATTAATCGAAGCGGTTGTTGCAGCAGTACTATACACTGTATGCAGAACATACCACGTTCCTAGAACCCTAAACGAAATGGCTGAAGCAAGCGGATTAACTAAAAAAGAAATTGGAAGAACATACCGTTTCCTTGTTCGTGAATTGAACTTAGGAGTACCACTAACTAACCCAATCCACTATATCCCAAGATTTGCTTCGGAATTAAACTTGAGCGGAGAAGTTCAAGAAGAAGGCCGCAGGATTTTGGAAGAAGCAATTAAAAAAGGATTAATCTCTGGAAGAGGACCAACAGGGGTAGCAGCAGCGGCTGTATACATTGCTGGACTACTCAAAGGAGAACGCAGAACACAAAAAGAAGTTGCAAATGTTGCAGGAGTAACAGAAGTAACTATCAGGAACAGATATAGAGAGTTAAAGAAAAGACTCAATATTGATGTGGCGGCTTAAGCATAAAATAAAACTAATTTTGAGAAGAGGCGCTTTGCCTCTTTCTCAAAAACTTTTTCTTATTCGAAGATTAAATGCATACTTGCTACGAATTGCCCCCATTACTTTTTAGTATTTTTTAACACAACAAATAAATACACCAAAGGACACTAAACTAAATTATGCCTAAAAGAAGACTATCAGCAAAAAGCACTAAACAGTTGCCACAGTGGATGGCTCTAAGTGTAGAGATCAGAACTGAAAGGCGTATGAGTGCTCTACAGGATAAAATTAAGCGAGGACAAGCGATACCCTTATACAAGAAAAAAAGACTTCTTAGACAACTCGGCAGAGTTGTTCCAAAAAAGGACAGAAGAAATAGGAACCTGTTCATGACTCAGGAAGTTTCACGCGCCCGCACATCAAAAATAAGAAAGAAAAACTAAATTAATGCTGCTCCCCAAAAAGCTTTAAATCAAAGAAAGACTACTTCTTAACATGAAAGATGGGTGCGGATTGTTTGGAATGCTTGTAGAGAGAATCCCCCACGAACAAGATTTGGTCGAGCAGTCAAAAAGAAGGGAAGAATTTGAAATAGAATATAAAACAAGATTTGGATTTAGACCAAAACAATTGAAACCAAATCAATGGTTTGTCACGACCCGAGCGCTAGCTAGAAAGCTCCCTGAATTCGAGCACTTAAATTTAATAAAAACTGAAAGTGAAACAGAACCTTACAATGGGCGAATCGTAGTAAAAGCAAATCAGGCTAAAAAAATTATAATAACACATTTATTTTCCCCTCTTTTTTATTATACAAGTTCTAAGCATCAAATTATGAGGGGTCTTGGAGTCGCAACACTCACAGAACTAATTATGGAAAAAGACCTCTTAGCACATTTCCCAAAATATAAAATTTCATCAACAACTTATCCAAACCCAAAAAGAAAAGACCAACTGATACATCGTGGAAGAAAACTTGGAAAAGCAATTCCCCTTGCACGAGCAGTAAAACTCACAAGAAGGCAAATTGTGAGACAATACAGGAACAATAAACCGCTTGAAGAAATAGTATACTGTTTTGGAAAATTCAAAGTTCCCGACACAAAACATACAAATACAAAAATTCATCCTTCGCGCGAAAATTTAATGCTTTATAGAGAAGGCTTACCGCTACTAAAAATAAAGAAAAGACGCTTGCCAATGCGAGTATGGGATAAAGCAAGAATAAAACTAAAAAGGTAAAATCAAAAACACTAGTAAAAAAGAATAACAAATCACTAAACTAGCTAAATCCCTCAAAAAACCCCCTAACCCATGTTTTTTATTCTTTTTCATAGTAGAATAACATATGAAGACACAATTACAACAGTTCTTTGACTCGACAAAACGAAATTGCGTGTTATGCCATACTTACCGTAATCTTAAACCAAGCGAGGATCATAAAGAAATGGCGCTTGTAGCGACAAAAAGAGCTTATGCTGCGTTAAAAGAAGCTTTTGAAGCGCTAAGACAAGAAGACGCAACAGTTGAAAAGCTTGAGAAAGTAAAAGCTGCCAAAGTATTATGCCTTGACGCTCTTGATGCTTGCAATACATGCGACAAACAAATCCCAAGAATAAAAGAAATACTAATTGATATAAAATAATCTGGCTAAGTTTTGCGCCGTCTAAACTATACCCCACACCCAGTCACACCTTAAACTTAATAACTTCTTCTAACTTAATTCATTAAGTGAATTAATGTTAATCGCGGGAATTGATGAAGCAGGAAGAGGACCGTGCTTTGGTCCGATGGTTATTACACTTGCGGTTTGCGATAAAAGCGTGGAAAAAGAGCTAAAGAAAATGGGGGTTAAAGACTCAAAACTACTCCTGCCAAACAAAAGAAAATCACTTATTGAGGACATAAAAAAAATGATTGTTGAAGAAAAAACTTCAATAATTAAGCCCCTAAAGATTAATGATTTAATGGCACAATACTCGCTTAACGAAATAGAGGCGATGGAAATAGGGGAATTAATTAATTCCCTTAAAGAAACACCCGAGATTGTTTATATTGATTCTCCTGATGCTGTAAAAGGCGCGTTTGAGAAAAGAATACGAAAATACTTGAATAAAGAAAGGCAAAAAATTAAAATAATTGCCGAAAACAAAGCTGATGTTAATTATGTTATTGTAGGAGCGGCGAGTATTATTGCTAAAGTTACTAGAGATGATAGCATTGAAGAACTCGCCGAAAAATATGGTGATTTTGGAAGCGGATACCCTAGCGACCCAAAAACAAAAAAATACTTGAAGGAATATGTTAGTGAACACAAAAAACTTCCTCCATTCTCAAGAATATTCTGGAGCACTTGCACAAAAGCACTTGAAGAGATAGGAACAAAACAGGAAAAATTGTTTTAGATTTAAATAAGATTTCTTAATTGTTTTGGATTCTATTAACTTCCCAGTTTAGGTTTGACTTTCTTTAACTTACTCTTCCTTTTTGACTTACTTTTATTTTTTAGTTTGTTATTCTTGGACTTGTCCTTTAACGCTTTTTTCTCAAGTATCTTCTTTAACCCTTCAACGCTAAATTCTAATGGATAGAATTCTTTGGCTCCGCAATCCTTGCAGTCATAATAATACCCAACATCAAAGATTCGCACGCTTAATTTAGTACTTAAACAATTAGGACAAACTTTCACGAATCTTGATTCAGTTTTATTTTCAGCCATCAAATCCCTAAAGATATTTAATTGATTTCACTTAAAATATATGCAAAAAAATTGCCCTTTTAAAAAATTACTCTTTTGAAATATTTCCCGCATTCTGTTCCATTACTTTATTCACTTCTTCACCCATGTGGGAACGAGTATCTGAAGAACTCGGCGCAACAGCAACAATACTTTTTGCCTTTGATTTCCCAAAGTCTTTTCCAAAATACTCGATGAATTTAGTAGTAGTTGTTAAAACAAAAGACCTACCCCTAGGCTCTTTTCTAATAAATCCTTCATCAAGCAGTAACTTCAAATGATCATACGCTTTGTTATTCCTCAATTTCACAACCGAAGACTGAACAACAGGCTGTTTGTAAGCTATAAGCGCAAGTGTTTTCATTACTCCGCGATTAAACATAGAATTTTGCGCGAATTGAGCAACTTCATCCTCATACTCTTCCTTTACCCTCATCTGATACCCTACAGGAAGCTCCACAACTTCAAGAGCGCTTTTTCTGGAATTATAAAAATTCATTAAATCCTTCATCATTGCAAGAGTCTCAATACGAGAATTAACTTTCGCAATCAAATTCAATTCTTCAAGAGTCAAAGGCTTTGGACTCATAAAAAGCGCTGCTTCAATAATCTTTTCCTTCTCCATCCGACTAACAGCGATATTTAATTCATTAACCCGAGAAACGCTATTTTCCAAAACAGAACTACCCTTCTCTTCCGAACCGCCAATAACCTTCATAATAAAACACTTGCAAAACTTTAAACTAGAAAGGAGTTAAAAGTATTTAAACATCACTTATCAAAATTCCGAAGAACAGACTCATCAATTGAATCAACTAACCCCAGTAATCTTCTCAACCCAAGCAAATTATCATAATGAGTCATTTGTTTTGCCGCTTCTTTTATTGAAAGCCAAATAACCTCGTGCTGGTTACTTTCTTCCTCCAAAACTTTAGAAGGCGCTTCGCTTTCAAGCTCAAGCAAAACAGGCTGGGCAAATCTATGCCTCCAAATATTTTTATGATCAGCAAAAAAGTGGGATTCGATTAAACCGCCAAGCTTTCGAATAGCTTTAGCTTTGTAACCTGTTTCTTCTAAAACCTCCCTTTCCGCCGCACTTTCAAAAGATTCTCCTTCCTCAACTCCCCCAATAACAGGAGCAACCCAACCATACTTCCCCCATTTCAAAAGCAAAAACTTCCCATCACTTTTACGCTGAATTATTGCAGAAATAGTGAAACGCTTCTCTGCTCCATCATGAGGAGTACGTATCTGCTAACTGGGTTTATAAAGGCGGTTTGTTAGGGTTGGAAGCAGGGCTTTTCCTTGTTGTTTCCATGTGGTGAGGCAGGTTGCTATGGATTCTAAGATTCGTGCGCCGATTTCGCGGCGCAAGCCTCCAATAATTTTACGGAGTACAATTAATTCGCGCAGACTTCGTTCTGCGCGGTTGTTTGTTGGTTCGACAAACAAATGAATGATACAAGTGAATAGAAAGGGGGTTGCTTTTCGCAGTTTCACTGCGAACGAATGATATTCTTTATGTCCGTCAAGCGCATCGGCTATTTGGATTGTTTGTTTTTCTAATTCTTTTTTGAGTTGCATTCGTTTCTCTAATGGCGGAGGGTTTTCTCGGATGCGTTTTACTTTGCGGAAAATGTTTGTAAGATTGTTGTGGTGGCATTTGTATAGCGAATGTTGTTCGTTGATTTCTTTTGATTCTCTGATTACATGCGCCCAGCATCGTTGATGTTCAGCACCTATTTGGCGGTACGCTGAATGCCCATCGCTTGTGATTATACCTTCATAATTTTTTCCAAGGATTTCAATTGGCACGCTTGCACTGCGTGATTTGCGAATCACGTACACGGTTACGTTTTCGGTTGTGAATGTCCACAACCAATATGTTTTTCCGTCAATAGGCATTTCTGTTTCGTCCGCGTACACGACTGGTGCTGTGCGGATTAATTGAATCGCTTTATTGTATTCTGGTTGTAATTTGTGTGCGGTGCGTTGAGAAATGTTTTGCACACAAACATTTGTAATATCCAAACCAAATCGTGTAAGCGCATTCACAGTTTTGCGCAAAGGCATTCGATCTTCAAAACGAAACAATACTGTCAATGCTTCGGCATTGATGCCGAACATTCCTTTAGGCAGGTTATTCTTTGCAACAACGTGTTTGTTGCAATGACGACAATGATAATGATTTACCAAATGTTCAACCACTTGGATTGGTTGAGGTTTTGGAATTTCCTCAATAACACGCCTGTCAGTTTTGATTGGCTTGTCTAACTTGTGCTTGCAATGCGGACATTGAGTTTCTGAGTGCTCCACTGTTTTTGTAGGTTCAGGCTGTTCACGTTCCCACTTTGGGTGACCCAAAGGGGCACCCAATTTACCATTCGGGTCTCTAGGCCTTTTCTTAAAACGTTGTTTGCTAGACGGAGTATTTGAATTTTCATACACTCGCAAACGTGCTTCCAATGCGAAAATGCGCTGCTCAAGCTCTTCAATCTTTGCCATGAGCTTGAGCTCAAGCTCAGTGTGTTGGGGCATACCAGTCTAACAACAAACCAGTATTTCCAATTTTCGGTTAGCAGATACTCATTAAAAGAACTCATAAATACAACTTTAGTTCTTGTTACAATGTGGTAGAATACAATACTTTGGATTTTTTTGGTTATAATGAGGATCAAAAAAAGGTTCTTGCACTTCTTAAAGAAGCTAATAAACCTAAGTCAAAATCAAAGCTTTGCTTAATGACTGCGCCTTCTTTTGTTGTTGATTTTGATTTTAAGAATTTTGTGCTTTTAATGAAGGGATTGGGTTTTGATAAGGTTACTGAACTTACTTTTGGCGCGAAGATTGTAAATGAAAATTATCATCGTTTTATTCGTGAGCATTATACAAGTTATGTGAGCGGAGGTAAAAAAAATGATGCAATTTTTAAGAGTGTTTTTATTGCTTCGGTTTGTCCTTCGGTTGTTTCGCTTGTGAAAAACAGCTTTCCTCATTTGAAAAAGTATTTGCTTCCTTTTGTTTCGCCGATGGGAGCAATGGCTAAAATTGTGAGAAAGAATTTTCCTAAACACAAAATAGTTTTTCTTTCTCCCTGTTCGGCAAAGAAATTTGAGGCTAGAGAGTTTGGAAATTATAAGGGAAAGCCATTTATTGATGCGGTAATTACTTTTGCTGAAATGAAACAGATTGTTGCTAAAGAAAAGCCTACAATAAAGAAAGGTTCAGGCAATTTTGATTCTTTTTATAATGATTACACTAAAGTATATCCTCTTTTGGGGGGGTTATCAAGCACTCTTCATTATAAGGGGATTCTTTATAAGGGAGAAATGGCTTCGTGTGATGGCGCTAAGAAACTTGCGAAGCTTTTTTCAAAAAAGAGTGACAAGACTTTTTTTGATGTTTTATTCTGCAAGGGCGGCTGTATTGGGGGGCCGGGAGCTGCATCTGGCTCGCCTTTGCTTTTTAAAAAAAGCAGGGTAGTAAAGTATAGTCATCATTCAAATAAAAATAAAGGGAATAAACAAGCGGGACTTGATAAATATACTAAAGGGCTTGATTTTTCAAAAGAATTTTAGGCAATTCTAACTTCAATTTTAAATACTTTAATATCAAATAATGTTTCTTCACTACCCTTCCACCCATTAAACAGAGCGGGTTCGTGTCTAAATTAACGGCTTTTTTAATTATTCTGTATTAGCAATTTTATATAGTCAGAGTTGGTTATATGATTTATCATTTAATTACTACCCCAGAATGTAATTTGTGTTGCGAGTATTGTTGCGGGAAGGCTTTTGATGAACCCGAGTCAAATATTAAATTTGAGTCTGTGCCGCAAAAGCCTACTTATTCAATGGACGAGCTGAATTCTTTTCTTGCGCGTGATGAAGACAAACCTGTTTCAATTATTTTTTATGGTGGAGAACCGCTTCTAAATATCGAGTTTATAAAAAAAGTAATGGATTCGCAAAGCAAGTACAAAACAGTAAAGAATTGGTTAATCCAAACTAACGGTATTCTCCTTGATAAGCTTCCAAAAGAGTATGTGAATAAGTTTCATACTATTCTTGTTTCAATTGATGGTGGAAAAGAAATTACGAATAAGAATCGGGGAGAGGGAACTTGGGAAAAAGTTACTTCAAATTTGAACCTAATAAAAACAAGTGGGTTCAGGGGAGAAATCATTGCAAGAATGGCTATTGAGGAACCGGCGAATTTTTATGAGGACATAATGGAATTAATCAATCCAAAAGAGACTGGGAAAAATATGCCCCAAGGGTTCAAATTCGCTTCGATTCATTGGCAGCTTGACGCTAATATGTGGCATGATTACAAGAAAAGAGATTTTACAAAATGGAGCATAAAATATAATAAAGATATTTCAAAATTGGCTGATTATTGGGTTATGGAAATTAAAAAAGGCAATCTTCTTCGTCTTTATCCTTTCATTGGAATTATTAATTCGCTTCTTTTTGAAAAGAAGTATTACTTGCGTTGCGGTTCTGGAATTAGTAATTTTACTATTCTCCCCAATGGGAAAATCTCCGCCTGCCCTATAATGTCTGGAATAAAAGAACATTATCTTGGGGATATAAAAACCGCAAAACCAAAACTGCTTCCTTTCAAGCTCAATATTAAAGAACCGTGTATTTCGTGCGAAGAATTTGAATTGTGTGGGGGACGGTGTCTTTACTCCAATATTCGCCCTGTATGGCCAAAAAAAGGGGTTATTGAAGTCTGCGAATCGGTTAAGCACTTAATTAGGGAAATGAAGCGTATATCACCAGTAGTTGAAAAAGCGCTTAAAGACGGTAAAATTAAAAAACAGGAGTTGGAATTCTTAAAATATAATTGCGCGGAAATAATTCCTTAAAATTTAGTCTTGCTTAGTTTCTTACTAATAAATTTCATTAAATTAACTGCCATAAATTGCATTCTTCACTCCAATAATAGCGATTATTAATCTATTCTTCTTCAAGTAATTAATGAATTTTATTGAATTAATCAGGAATACTATTGCGGCGTTTTTTCGGGTTCGTTTTTTTAAGTATTGTTTTGGTGGAGGAATTTCAGCGATAGTTGATTTGTCAATTTTTTACACGCTTAACGAAATAATTGGAATGTATTATATTTTCTCTTTGATTTGCTCGTTTGTTGTCGCTTCAGGAGTTAATTTTTTTATTCAGAGGAAATTCACTTTCAAAAATAATTACGCAAAAAAACACAAACAGTTACTTGTTTTCACAGTGCTTCAGGCAGGGGGTTTAGCGATTAATGCTTCAGTTACCGCTCTGCAGGTAGAATACTTTGGGGTTTGGCCGACTTTTGCAAAATTCTGTGCAATATTTGTGGCGCTAATTTACAATTATTTCACGAGCAAATACATTACTTTTAATTTGATGAAATAAGTTTGTTCTAAATAGGATTAAAGCCCCAAGGGGGAATCGGACCCCCAACCTACTGATTACGAATCAGTCGCTCTACCAACTGAGCCACTGGGGCGGTAAAGGAATTCTTTTCCAAAGCAATTTTATTCTTTCCCCCTACAGTCCGCTTCTTCCAGCAATTCGACTGATTTTTTAAAACAGGAACTAAAAAAGGATTTACCCGATATTTATCTGTACTTTTTTTGATACGTCAAATCCTTTTGGGATATCTAGTTTTACTTCTACAAACCATTTTGTATTCTGCGCTCCTGCTGCAATAAAGCTAATCGCTTGTACTGCCACCCCCATTACTCCTTCGGGCGCTTTTACTGCATTAGCTGCAGGAATAATAAGTTTGATTGGATAAGTGTATGACGTCGTACTGTATTCTTTTTCACCGTCAAGCGGGAGAGAGAATTCAAATGCTCTTTGAGTTGAACGCTGCATTCCGTTTGCGGTCATTCTAGTGGAGGTTACTTCAGCAAACAGTGTCGCAAACACTCCTCGCGCTTGTATTGCCTTATTTAATTTCACAGTTGCAGTTCCCGTAATTGTTTCTCCATGAGTGAACTGCATTTTATCAAGCACTAGCTCTATTTTTCCTTTCTCAAATAATCCAAAAACCATTTTCCCACCGCCAAAATTACTCCCAATTGTAAGTCAAAAGTAGTACTTATTAGTTATGTTTGGTTTTTTGACAGAAGACTTTTTTACTTTCTCAATCGCCGGCTAAAACGAGCCGACTGGCTCACAGGAAGTCTCCTTCCTTTACTTCTTGACTGCCTTTTATTAAATTCAATAAGTGCATCATCTCCAGCCATTTCATTGGCTTCCTGAATTCTTGACGCAATAATGCGTTGAAGTCTTTGATTTTTCCCCGCTTTATCTTGAGCAATTTCCATCCCTAATGTCATCTGAGGAATCACAAGCCCAGTATGTCCCATTCTTCTTGCGACGCGCAATGCATATTCTACAAGCCTCTGCCCTGTGCTTGAAAGTTTCATTGCAATTCCTTCTGCCGATTTGTTTCCCATAACCCCGCGGTACTTTTTCTTCACATACATTGTGCCAAGGTATGCCATGCCTTTTCCATGAAGAATTGAAAAAAAGGCTATTGGTTTTTTATCTGCCCCCAAAACAAAAAACACTTCAGACTCTCTTTGGAGAGCATATCTACACACATAATTAGAGTTTGCATGACTCTCTTTCATAAACCACAGGAACATTGAAGTGTAATCTGGTTTTCTGTCTAGTGTCCCTGGACCCCATTCATTAAGTGCATCTTGATATTCTCTTGCTGTTTTGTCGCTTTCTCCTTCCCAAAGCAGTTTACTAACTTTTGGATTATTCCCGCGGAGCCTTAGAATTGGATATGCCTTTCCGTCAGGGAGAACTATTTTTGGGTTAAAACTTGAGTGAATATCTTTCATCATTTGACCTTCCTAAAATTAATTCCTTTTAATATTAGTCCAATCGTATTAATTAATCTTGCACCAATTATTCTTTTCTAATTTTCGCAAAGAAGAATTGCTGTGTGTCGTTATCCTGTGGATAGAGACGTACACAGCTTGCACATAATTTATTTTCCCTTATTTTTATTCCTTCAAGCACAACAGGAACAACCACTGCTCTTCCAAACTTTTCCTTCCCTGCGCTTCCATTTCTTTCACGAAGCAAATACTGCACTACTTCTTCGTTTTCTTCGGGAGCAAATGTGCATGTAGAGTAAACCATTTCTCCTCCTTCTTTCAAATAATCAAATGCATGTACAATGAATTGCTTTTGCTCAATTGATTTACGTTTCACTAAATTTTGGCTCCAATCAATCAGCGCTTCTCTTTTTTTGCGTACTAATCCTTCGCTTGAGCAGGGAGCGTCAAGCAGTATTTTATCAAAGCGTTTGTTTCGTTTTAAATTTCTAAAATCAATTCTTTTGGCTTCAACGTTTTTCAGCCCGAACTTTTTTATTGTTTTATTAAGTATTTCCATTCTTTTTGAATGAACGTCTGTCGCGAGCACTCTTCCAGCAAGATTGCTTAATTGTATTGTTTTCATTCCGGGCGCGGCGCATGCGTCAAGCACATAATCTTCTTTTGTCACTCCAAGTACTACTACTGGCATCATGCTTGCTTTTTCCTGCACACTTATCCAGCTATTTGTATATTCATCTAATTTACCAGGTTCGGTTAAATCAATAGAAAAAGCATTCGGATGAAACTTCAGGTTCTCAAATTTTATTCCTTTCGCTTTTAGTGAGTCGCACGTTTCACCAATACTTGCTTTTGCAGTATTAACCCAGAATGATTTGGGCTGTTTTCTTTTTATTGTATAAAAGAATTTTTCCCATTCCTCACCAAGTAGTGCGAAATACTTGTCCAAGAATTGTTGCGGAAAATATGTTTTTTTCATAGCTAATTAATCAAAAGAACTAATTTAATAATTAAGCATTTAACCAAAGTTAAATTAATTCCTTAAACCCCTAAAACAAACTCTAATTACTGTTTAATGCTTAAAAAAACCTCATTTTGCCAAAAAATTACCCCTGTTGAATTGAACTCCCTCAAAACTTTTCCAAAAAAATCTT
>JAPLVQ010000102.1 GCA_026397035.1 Candidatus Iainarchaeum sp. | reverse complement strand
TACTTAACACACAAAACCATGTGATACTTCACATAATAAACACAATGATTCAGACGCTCAACCATACCAAACTATACAACCAACCCCCAGAATAACCTTTCTCATCCCCGTGGCAAGACCACAGGGAATTCCTGGATTAAAGAAAGGATTTTGAATGAAAATTAGAACTGCGCGCGTAGATGATGCAAAAGAAATCAGCACTTTAATGTGCAAAACAATTAGAAGAGTTAATAGCAGGGATCACACTAAAAGACAATTAAGAGTGTGGCTTGCGAGGAACAGCTTTTCGATAATTAAAAGCAGATACTCCATAAAGAGAGCTTCATTTGTTGCTGTTTTGAATAATAAAATTGCTGGAGTTGGAACACTTTATCTAAAATCAAGATTACTTAGCGCGCTTTATATAAGGTATGATTTGCAGGGAAGAGGCATTGGCTCAAAATTATTAAGTTTTCTTGAGAAGTATGCAAAGAAAAATGGAATTACCAGACTGAAATTACACTCAACAAAAACCGCTTTTGAATTCTATAAAAGCAAAGGATACAGAAGAGTTCGTGGCGGAAATGATATAATAAAGGGTGTTAAAATTCCAATAATAATAATGACTAAAAAGCTTTAAGGAAAGTAATGAAAAACTTGGAATAAATAATGCAAAAAAAGCAATATTTCCCGCCAAAGAAATGATTAAATACTTGGTTTTTGTAATTGAACTATGTCTGAAGAGAGTATCAGCCAGAGTCAAACTAAAATTGAGGCTGCAAAGCAAGAACTAAGAGACAGCATTGCAAAACGAGGACAAGCCACTAGCATAAAAGATTTTATCCCAGGACTTATTCTAACTTTACTTTTAGTTGCTTCAGTAGTTGGAGGATGCTACTTCTTCTCACTTACAGGAATTACCATCCAAATGTTTCTTACAATAAACGAATTTGCTTTATTCAACACAATGCTGGGCCTAAACTTCATATACTTTATTCTCCTTTCTTCATTATCACTTGCGCTAATAATGGCTCTGGGAAGAAAATATATATTTAAATTTAGCTTGATTTTTGGATTTGTTGGTTATATTATTGGAGCCGTTGTCGGAATATTCCTTTTCAACCTCCTTGATTTCACTTTCCCAATCCTCTGCCTCCTAATCGGAATTCCTTTAGGAACAAAGTACCTTGCAAAAAAAGAAGAAGAATCAAAATACATGCCCTTACTTCGCTCAGGAGCCTCTGCTGCTGGAAGAATAATAACAATCTTTGCAATACTTTTCATGCTAATGCTTTTCTTTATAACAATACAAACCAAAGACACACTAAAAGAAAACTTTGTTCCAGAAATGCTGAAAATGACTATCGGAGGAGATGGTTTGGGAAACAATTGAGCGGACAATTATCAGAATCAATTTCAACAGCACAAATAACAATGCTCACTCAAATACTTGCTGACCCTGCGGCTGTCGCACTAAAAGCAAAAACTAGCGATACAGAAGGGCAAGTATTTATCCAAACAATTGAAGCATACAAAGCAGGATATGGAAGTAAAGAATTCAAGGATAAAATTGCTGCGCAAATGAAGGATCAAAAAGCCCCAATAGCGGATCAATTACTCCAAAAGTTTGAAATGATGGGAACCCTATCCGAACTCGCGTGGGTAATTTATCCTTTTGCAGCGCTCTTTATGATACTCTTAATAGGGGGGCTATTTGTGAGAACAATAACTGCAATAATTTACACAATCCTCGCAAAAGCGCTGAGAGTAAATATTGCCTAAACCGAATGAAACAACAAGTAATTTAAACGAAAATACACCATTAATACTTGAAATATAAGCTATTAGCAGCTATAATTAGATTGCTGGAAAATGGTAATACAAATGGATCAAAAAATTATTCTTGATGATAAGAGCTTCAAAGCGCTTAGCGCCGACTCAAGAGTAAGCATACTTAAAAGTCTCGGGGAAAGAAGAAGAACGTTAAGCGAATTAAGCCAAAAACTCTCTTTAGGCGGCTCAACGATAAAAGAACACTGCGATATTCTAATTGATGCTGAGTTAATTAAACAAATTGATGAAGGAAGAAAATGGAAATATTATGAACTCACCCAAAAAGGAAAACAAATAATTACTCCAAACCTTCTTGATGAAGTTAAAGTACTAATAATCCTATGCACAGGAGTAGTACTCCTTGGAGGAGTACTATTTTTTGCATCCGCTTTATTTGGTTCGGTGAATTCAGCAGGACCTACTTCGGCGCAAATGAATATTGAAAGCCCAATATTAATGAATACAATCAGCACAACAGGTTCAATTAATTCTTCAAACAAAGACATGGTCAAAAGTGGAACAGGAACTAATCCTAAGAATGTGACAGGAGGAAAATTAATTACAAGCGGAGTAAGTACAGACACCAACGAGAATCCACAGACAGTGAATAATACTCAGACTCCACAAACAGTGACTGATACCCCTTTAGGACAATGCGAAACAAATACTGTTACTCAGTGCTCAATAAACACAAACCCTGGAATAACCACTGAAATGTTTATTATCAGCACAATGATTTCAATCATTTTTGGAATAGTACTCGGCTGGGCGACATTAAGAAGACGAGCATAACAAAAAACTTAACCTAAAAAAAGTTCTTAATGAGCAAAACAGTTTAGGATTAAACAAGTTAAGATTAAATAATTTAGTCCGTACAATTTAGTCAAGTATACTTATTTTAAAAAAAGTACTGCAAGAAATACACCGACAATTACTATAATTTCAATCAGAATTAGTATCATTGTAAGACCGCCGAGCATCTCAATAATTCCGCCTTCCTTATTTGAAGGAAAAGTATTATTTGCCTGCACAACAGTATTATCAATAACTGGTTCTATTGCAGGACTCTTTTTTTCTTCAGTAACAGTAACAATCTTCTTAGTCTCAACAACGGTTTCTGGTGAAGAAACTTGATTTATTTTAGTTTCAACAACAACATCCTGTCTTGACCCTTCAAAACTCCTATTCTTAACAGGCTTAACCAAAGCGGCTTTTGATAACAATTTTTTATCAGGACTTTTAATATGCACCCTCGAACTGCTAATCTCTTCCGCAATCTGGGCGGCGGTCAAAAAACTACTTTTCTTTTTCTTAACACCTTTCTTAATCATGAAAGAATAATACTCCCCGGACTTAAATACTTATTCTTTGAAGAGCAAAAACCATTCAAAAGGCAAGGAATAAAAACACAACAGACTTTCATTCTCCTGCTGATAAGAATGGATGAATATGATGTAGCAATAATAGGCTCCGGACCAGCAGGACTCACAGCAGGGATTTACTGCGCGAGATACGGACTAAAAACAGTGCTTATAGAAAAAGGGTTAATAGGAGGAACAGCAACTTGGGCCAGCAGCATCCAAAACTACCCTGGATTTTTAGATATAACCGGCATGGAATTAATGCAAAAATTTGAAGAACAGGCAAAAAAAGCAGGAGTGACTTTCGAACTAGACACAGTATCCAAAATTAATGAGAAAGCGAAAGAAAAAGAGATATACCTATCTGAAAAAACCATTAAATCAAAAGCAATTATTGTTTCTGTCGGGGCAAAGAGCAAATGGCTTAAAGTAAGGGGAGAAAAGGAATTTTTGAATAAAGGAGTGCATTTTTGCGCGACATGCGATGGACCATTGTACAGCGGAAGAGAAGTAGCGGTAATTGGAAGCGATAACCGTGCAGTTGACGAAGTAATTTACCTCTCAACAATAGCAAAAAAAGTTTACTTAATAAGCCTCAAAAATGAGCTTACCGCTGATGAAGCAAAAAAAACAACACTTGACAATAAAGCAGAAATAATCCTCGGGGCAAGTGTTTTGGGATTTGAAGGAAAACAGATGCTTGAAACAATAATCATTAAAACAAAAGAAGGAAAAGAAAGAAGACTCGCATGCACCGGAGCATTCATTTACATCGGCTCGGAACCAAACACTGAATTTATTAATGTAAAAAAAGATTCAGAAGGAAGAATAATTGTCAATCAAAACATGGAAACCAGCGCAAAAGGAATATTCGCCGCAGGGGACTGTATTAAAAAAGAACTTTATCAAATCGCCACTTGCATCGGGGAAGGAGCAGCAGCTGCGCACACTGTGTCAAGATATATACAAGAAGAGAAATAATTTCAAAATTTGACTAAAAAAAACCTAAAAAAAGTTGAACTTGATTTTAGTGATTAAAACTTTCCAAATCTATCCTCGTTTTGCAACAAAATCCTTTTGCTTGGAATCGTAATCAATTCCAATTCCATGGAGCATTCTTTCAATCTTCTTTCCAGCGAGAACTGTTATTCTCTTTTTCTCAAAAGTAACTGGAACCAAAACATCTCCTTTTTCTTTTTCATTAGTTGCTTCAAAATCAAACTCCCCACCGAAGACTTGAGTGATTTTTACAAACTTTTTATTCCCAAGGCGTTTATTTAGTTCTTTTGCCGCGCTAACTGTGAAAGTAACTATTGGCATTTTTTCAAACTCGCTAATCCTTGCGTTTGCCTGATTTATTAATGCAGTAACATCCTTAGTACTCATTCCATGCGAAAGGCACCCTTGTTCTATTGATTCGTAACCCGAAACGTGGCACCCAATACAATGAAGTCCAGCTTGAGCAAGAACTGGAGCAATTTCAGGGAAATTATTAATTGCTTCCCCTAAAGTATCTGTTTTCTTTACATAATTCGCTTTTACAACCACAAAACCACCAATAAATGAATCTAGATTCATACGTATTTATAAACCTGCTGAAAATAAAAGATAATATTAAGAATAATTCCTTTCTACCCCTATTTTTGGGCAAAGCTTCTTTTTATTCAAAAAACACCTCATACAATTCGGGTTTCTTGCGGTGCAAACTGCTCTCCCGTGCGAAATTAACAGCCCGTTAATTCTGTGCCACACTTTCTTGTCAAACACTTCCATTAAATCCTTCTCAATCTTATCCTGTGAATCAAACTTTGAAAAACCTAACCTCTGAGCAAGGCGCCACACGTGCGTATCAGTGGCAATCCCTTCAATTATCCCCTTATTTGCAAGAACCAAATTCGCTGTTTTTCTTCCAACGCCAGGAAGCTCAATTAAAGCATGCATACTAAGTGGAATCTGCCCCCCGTGCTTTTCCTTAATCATCTTAAAACACTCAATCACATGCTTTGCTTTTTGCTTATAATAGCCAGTGGATTTAATTTCCTGTTCAAATGACTTCAAATCTGCACTAGCAAAGTCATCCACTGTTTTATAATGCAAAAAGAGCTTGGAAGTAACTTTATTCACCTGCACATCCGTGCTCTGGGCGGAAAGAATTATTGCGCAAAGCATCTGAGCATCCGTTTTGTAATGTAAAAAGAGCAAAGGAACATCAGAGTAATGCTTTTTTAATTCAGAAAAAACCTTTTTTGCATGCAACTTCTTTTTTTCTAAACTCTCAACCATGCTAATTCCATTCCAATCAAAATCATTTTACGGTGCAATAATTAACTAAATCTAAAAATCAAATAGCTTTTGCTGAAAACCAGTATCCTCATCAAAGTTTGAGACCCTCACACCAACTCTTCGCACCAAGGAGTGGGATTCGTTCAAGAAATCCTTTAACAAAGCGTACTCAATTTGCTTCAAATCCATTAAAGATTCAATTGGCTGAGAAAGTGTCCTGGATTTTGTAAGAGTTTCTATCTTTTCAGTAACAATAATCAATGAGACAGTCTTAAAGTGCTTCTTCAACCCCAAAATATTATTGTAAAGCATTTCCGAAAGAAAATCAATACTCTGACGCACAAACTCAAAATCCCTTGAATCCTGCTTTATTGTTATCATCCTTGAAAGCTGCTGCTTTTCCCGATTGGGATCAACCACTCTTTCATCTTTCCCAAAAGCAAAATCAAATAACTTAGAACCATTCGCTTCTCCAAACCAAGAAACTAAATCCTCTCTCTTGAACTTCTTAATATCAGAAACCAATTGAACTCCATACTTTTTGAAAATCTCCTCTGATTTAGGACCCACTCCAAAAAGAGCAGTAACTTTTTGTTTTGAAAGGAACAACTCTGATTCTTCCTGTGTTACAACAAAAAGACCGTCAGGCTTCTTTATAGAAGCAATCATTTTTGCAAGAAGCTTATTATAACTAACCCCAATTGAACAAGTAAGCCCAAGCTCCGCACGGATTCTTTGCTTAATCTTAACACAAACAGCTCTAGCGCTTGAAAAACCAGAAGGGTTTGATAAATCAAAATAAGCCTCATCAATTGAAACCTGCTCCACCTTATCACAGAAAAAGTCCACTATCTCAAAAACCTTTTGGCTAATATCCTCATAATAAGGTTTATCAGCATTAATGAAAACAGTTTCAAAACTAGCAAGTTTCTTTGCAAGCGAAAGAGGCATTCCCGAACGGATTTTTAACGCACGCGCCTCATAATTACAAGTTGCAATCGCCCCCGAATTCTCTCTCAAAGAAGGCATTACAATAACAACCGGCTTACTCTTAATCTCGGGCTTACGCAAGATTTCACATTGAGCATAGAAATAATCCAAATCAAGTAAACCAATAATACCTTGCATGAAAATCACTGCTAAAATAAAGTAAACCCCAATACTAAAAACAACTTCATAACATGAGATTTTAACTGTTACGAAAAGCAAATTATATCCAGAAAATAATAACAAAAATGGGATAGGGGCTCCGCTGTTGCTCTGCCCCTATAACCC
>JAPLVQ010000140.1 GCA_026397035.1 Candidatus Iainarchaeum sp. | reverse complement strand
TCCCCAAATCTTTTGCCTCATTTTCTAATTCATCAGAATCACTAGCCCCCTCTTCAATTGAATCACTAGCACCCGCACTATCCCCTTCTGAAATATTTTTTTTATCAATAGGAAGCTGGCGCACAACCTGTTCATCCATACTCAACCCTTGCGCCTCATCAAAAATAGGTTCTTTAGATTTTTGATTTTGAGACAGCACTTGCTGAGAAGAAGAAGTTTGGTTTGAAGAAACAGCTTGAGTTTGGGAAGAAGATTGAGAATTATTTTGAGCAGTATTAGTACTGGTTTGGCTCGACTGAGGAAGATCTTTTTTTGCCTCATCAATCAAACTAACAGCCTCAGTTCTCTCAATACCCACATCATATAAATTCTCCGCAATCTCCCTGTCAGAAACCCCAAGAGCAACAAGCTTTTGTATAGATTCAATTACAGTACCACGCTTATCCATTCAACCACAAAAACCCGTACAGGTCGAGATAATTGTTGAATTTTGGTGAATAAAAAACTTTGCTAAAAGCAGCAAAGAAACCTAAAACAACAGAAACAGGTTAGAAAAGAAAAAGATTTCACGGCGAAATCATTACTACACTATCGCCGCGAACCATTACTTTCCCATATTTAGTCTTAATCTCGCCTTCAACAAGCTGGGAAGCGTTCTCAAGATGAAGATTCATATGAACATCAAAAGCCTTTAATGTCCCCCTAACCTGATTATTTCCTTTAAGCACAACAAGCACTTCCTTATCAATCGCATCGTTGAGCAAATCAAATGGTCTATTATTCATGAAAACACCTCACTTTTTCCTGAAAATTGAAAATAATTTTGCTAAAAAGCCTTTTTTACTTGAAGAAGGAGAATCGCCAACCTTAATGCCGGAAAGACGCGAAGCTACCTTAGTGAGTTCCACAGAAGCAGGACAATCAGGCTTACGCACAATAACAGGCGAAACCTTTTCCTGCATGAAACTCTTCCTCACTTCAGGATCATAAGGCACTGAACCATAAACAGGTAACTCAAGCATACTCGAAATATCATTCTTTGTAATCTCACCATTCTCGTTCATCACAAAATTAATTACTACTCCAATAACTTTAGAACCAAGACGCTGAGCAACAATCTTTGTTTTTAACGCATCAGCAATCGCAGGCGAAGTAGGCATAGTAACTAAAACAGTTTCCTGCGAAGCGCTAAGCGCGCTTAAAACATTCTTCTCAATTCCCGCCGCAACATCAAGCAAAATATAGTCATACTGCTCATTAAGCTGGGAAACTATTCCTAAAAGCCTCTCGCTATCAACACGTTTATAATTGTCAAGACTTAAGCCGCTAGGAATAAACTTAACCCCTTCAGGTCCGTCATAAACAGCATCATGCACCTGCGCTTCTCCTAACAATACATCATGCAAAGTAATCGGAGAAGACTGCATCCCAAGAATTAGTGAAAGATTCGCCATTGCAACATCAGCGTCAATTAACAAAACTTTTTTTCCTAAACGAGCAAGCGCAATCCCCAAGTTCGCCGTAACAGTAGTCTTACCCGTACCGCCCTTGCCGGAAGCAATTGCTATAACTCTAGCCATAAAAACACCAAAATACCTAATATAACACTAAATTATTAAATAAATCCATAAACCCTTAAATAAAATACCAACACTCTAAAAAAATCCAAAAATCACTAAAAACAACATTGTATTACTAAAAAAAAACCATAAACCATCAAACAAAACACCAAATTACTAAATATATTACTTAAGACTCAAGAATAAAAAGCTAATTACTCAAAGCAAAAAAATACTTTTTGCTTTAAAAAAAGCTTTTCAAAAACAATTGTTCAATACACGTGTTAAAATAAAAAAAGCGCCAATAAACCCCCTATTAAGCAGTCTGCGAAACCCTCTTCTTCTCCAAAGTCTGTTTATTAGTTTGAAGCAAAGAATTCAATTCAAAAGAAAGAGCCCTAAGCTCGATATTTGATAACTCACTCCCAGCCTTCACAATAAAAACCTTTTTTTCCAGCGGGAACAACATAAACCACGAATCATTACGCTTAATCAAAACAGACTCAGAATCAGGCAACTCACTCTTAATGTAAGAAAGCATCGCTGTACCCATAATCCCTTCAGTGTGCCCGTTACCTTCGCTAGAAACCACAATACTGCCATCAAGATTAGTCACTAAAAAAGAATCCACTAAATGTTTTCGTTTCAAAACAACAAGATTCTCTTCAAAATCCTGAGTATAAATATATTTATGCTTGGATAAAAAATCTCTTAAAAACTCTATTTGAGAATGCGGCTTTTTTGTGCTGTCATCATCAAGAACCCGCGCAGCAAAACTCCTTAAAATCTTAATAACCATTTCCACACCAAGAAAAAATACCCAAAATATATCAAAATCTCTAAAATAAACTAATACTTTAACTAACCCCTGCTAAATGACTCAATTTTTCAACTAAACTCAATTTTCTAATTATGCTTAGTCTCCCGACCAAAATCAACATCCTAATTAAACCCAACTTCCCAACTAAACTCACCAATACTCATTAAAAAACAATTAATCCTAAATATAACCCTTTCCCCTACCTCAAAAAAAACTTTCTTAATCAAAAAAAGCTTACTTTAAGTCTCCAAGCCCAAAAACATCAAGCGTACTCTTCTGCGAAGGAAGCCGATAAAACTTAGGCGAAAATGCCGAAGGAAGCAGCTTTGGAATATCTTTTAAATCTATTTTTGAGCCTAACAAAAGCTTCTCATCAAAAGCCGTAACAAGATCAACCTGACTCTTTGAAAGCGAAACACACTGAAAATACCCAAAACCCTTTGTTTGATTAAAGAAAAACTCCAAAGCATCCTTACCCTTAAACGTCTTCTCTATCGCCAAACACTCAACAATACAAGCAATTATTTCCCCCTCACGGAAAAACAAAATCCCTTCCTCAACAAACTGACCCCTAACCGCAATGACTAAATAACCATTAAAACGCATAGAAGAAAGCTCCCCAACTTTAGCCACAATATCAAGAGGAACATCCCCTCTATCAGGCACTTCTCCAACCGGAAAATTCATCAAAACCGCCGAAAACCAAAAAAACTTAATAATACAAGCACTCAACAATAATAAAAGTCTTGCTAAGAGGAAAAAACCGCAAAAAAAAACAAAAAAAACATGCAAAACAGGTTTAAAATAAGAAAAAACATTAATTGAATATGGTTCTGCGAAAAGTTCCTCCAAGTATTACAAGAAGAATAAGAACACTCCTACAAAAAGAACAAATACGAACAGGAGAAAGATTCCCTCCCAGAGCCGAAAAACTATTTTTAAAACTACCAAGCGCAGACCATAGACATCCTGACTCTGAAAAGCACAGAAAATACGCTTTACGACCTGGGTGCCAAGTTCGAAAATTGCGCATGAAGGGAAAAGAAGGAATAATAATCAAAACAGCAACTGCAAGAAACGCAAAAACTGATATACACTTTGTAAGAAGATTTGTATCATTAATTAATGCAAGAAAACCAAAGGGGTTCATTCTCTTAAAACCAAAAGCAGAACACGCAGGACCATTTATTATAATGACAAACACAGATTATCCTTCAGTAAATGAAACACAAAACAATGAGTTTAGAGATTACCCAAGCCCAAGGGGAAAACAAATGCTTAAAAAAATCGCAGAGCAAACTAGAATAAATGAGGAAACAATACAAAGACAAATTCAGAAACAATCTGCTGAATTAACCAAGCTTGCAGAAGAAATCAAAAAACAAACAAAATTCCCAAAAGAATGCAAAGAAGAAGCACTAGAGTCAAGAAACCTTCTCCTTGTGGGGTACAAAGAAGGAAAGCCAGTATTCTGCCCGCTAATAGACCCATGGTGAAAAAATGCAAAAACTTTCTTCCATTAAAAAAGAAATGCTCTCACTCAAAAACCCCGCGCAGGCAAAATTACTTTCTGGATTTTTTAAAACAGGAAAAGGCGAGTATGGAGAGGGAGATGAGTTTTACGGAATAAAAGTTCCAAAAATACGCGAAATCGCTAAAAAGTATTCTGAATTAAGCCCAGAAGAGCTTTCAGAATTAATAAAATCAAAAATACACGAAGAAAGATTATGCGCGCTCGTGGTTCTGGTTTTGAGAACAAAAAACAAGAAAATCACTATTTCTGAAAGAAAACAAATGTTTGATTTTTACTTAAACCACACAAAATACATTAATAACTGGGATTTGGTTGACTTAAGCGCACCACAAATAATTGGAGAATACTTATTCTTGGTGCCACAGGAAAAAGAAATACTTTATACACTCGCAAAATCAGAATCTCTTTGGGAAAAAAGACTATCAATGCTCGCTTCCTTCCAATTCATAAAAAACAAGGAATATTCTGAAGCACTAAAAATTGGAGAACTACTGTTAAACGATTCGCATGATTTAATGCATAAAGCAGCAGGGTGGATGCTGCGCGAAATCGGAAAGAGAGATTTAGGAGTTGAAGAAGGATTTTTGAAAAAGCACTACGAGAAAATGCCGCGCACAATGTTAAGATATGCGATTGAGAAATTTGATGAAGAAAAAAGACAAAAGTACTTGAAAGGCACTATTTAATTTTTGATAATTAACTGCTTTGAACCGGATTTTTAAAAATCCTTCAGCTTGTTTTATAACCAACTTTCCTGTCATATTCTTTGTGGGTTAAACACTCTAAATAAATTAAGAATAACTCAACTTCAGCCCCGAGAATCGTGTAAGTTAACCTCCAATTAGCATTCAAATTAATTTTCCAAAGATTTGTTATCTCAAATTTTTTAACATACTCTTTTGGTCAAAGGGTTTTTGAAATTTAAATTCCAGCCTCCATTTCAAACGAGAGCTTATTGATGGCAGAAGCAATAGTTTTGAGTAAGTACTTTGCTTCGCCATTTTCCCACAAAGCTTTTGTTTTTAGATTTAGAAGTTCTTTATTAAATTCTTCAGAATAACGAATGGAAAACATTAACTCTCAACGCTCCGCTCAAGTAATTTTCGAGTCTTGAGCGTATTAGCAAAAATCCACTTTAGTTTTTTATCTTTAGTCAAAATTATTTTGTTTGACTGCAAAAGATAATCAATAACTACGCAAAAAGTCTGGTACATTACTCTCTTCGGGAGATTATTCCACAACTCTAGTTTTCCAGGATAGTTTTTTGACTCTCTAATCGCATCCTCAACCATCAACACTGTATCAAGCCGAGGATAATGCAAGATTGTTTTTGCTAAAACCATTTTTCATCACTTATATATACTTATACAACTAGTTTTTTAACTGTTTCTAACCCAAAACTCGAATACTGAGAAACTATTTTTGAGTGTTTAAAAACTCTCACAAAAAGCCGGCAAAAGACGAAGCAAACCTTAAAATCTTGTTCATACAAAAAATATCTGAAGAAAAGGTTGATTATTATGGCTGAAGAAGAAAAAAGAATAGGCGTAGGAGTAGGAATAATGGTAATGCGCGCGGGAAAAGTGCTCCTTGGAAAAAGAAACGATGACGCAAATAAAGCTGATTCAGAACTACATGGAGAAGGAACCTGGACAATGCCAGGAGGAAAAATCAAATACGGAGAAAGCTTTGAAGAAGCTGCTATACGAGAACTAGAAGAAGAAACAGGAATAGAATTAATAGAAATGAGAATAATGTGCGTTAATAATGATAAAAACGAACACGCGCACTTTGTCACAATAGGAGTACTTGCAAAAAAGTATATTGGAGAAGCGCAAGTAATGGAACCAGAAGAGATTACTGACTGGAAATGGTTTGAAATAAAAAAAGTCCCAAAAAAATTATTTGAACCAAGCGCGAAAGTACTTGAAAATTATAAACAAAGCAGATTCTATATTGAAGAATAAGAAAAACCTGGAAAATGGGATAGGGGCTCCGCTGTTGCTCTGCCCCTATAACCCCGCTTGCGCCTCGCTCCCCCTGCGAGTCTCTTGACTCGCAGTACCCGAGCTTCGGCGCCTAATACGCGTTGATACGCGTTTGAGTATCATCAACGAC
>JAPLVQ010000150.1 GCA_026397035.1 Candidatus Iainarchaeum sp. | reverse complement strand
GTAATCCAAACACAAGGAGAAGAATACGGCGAGGTTTACAATATAACCGTTGATGACAACCACACATATGTTGTTTTTACTAAAAATTTAACCCCTATTGTAGTAAATAATTGCCATGCTGCAATTGTGTCGCGAGAACTTGGAATACCATGCATAGTAGGAACATCAAACGCGACAGAAATACTTAAGGATGGAATGGAAGTAACAATTGACGGATTTAACGGGAAAGTTTATTTGGGAAAAGTTGATATTAAAGTAGAAAAGAAAGAAACTAAAATATCCCTTGGAGAAGAGGAAGTGGATAATATTGAAGAAGCGCTCAAAGAAGAAGAACTAACTGTTGGACCAATTATAAGAGAAAAAATTGAGATTATTGAAAAAGAATTTGCAGGGATAAAGTACAAAGAAATGAATCCAATAAAAAAAGAAGAAGAACAAAAAGAACTAATTGATTTATTGAAAGACTTATCCATTAAAGTAAAAGTAAATGTAGCGCTCCCTGAAGCCGCTGAAAGCGCCGCGGCAACAAACGCTGATGGAGTAGGATTACTACGCGCAGAACACATGATTACAAATTCTGGAATGCACCCCGCGGAATTCATCAGACAAAATAAAGACAATGATTTAAAAGATACTGTAAAAAAAGGAATCAAAGTAGTTGCGGAAAAATTTCCCAACAAACCCGTATGGTTTCGAACATTTGACGCAAGAAGCGACGAATACAAAGAACTCGTCGGCGGGGATAAGGAACCAAAAGAAGAAAATCCAATGCTTGGATGGCATGGAATACGAAGAGACCTTGATGAACCAAGATTATTTAAGGCACAATTACTCGCGATAAAAGAACTATATGAAGAAGGACTGCAAAATGTTGGAATAATGCTGCCATTTGTTCAGAGCCTTGAAGAAGTAATCCTGGCGAAAAAAATAGCCAAAGAAATGAACATGCCAAACGAGATAGATATTGGAGTAATGGTTGAAACCCCCGGAGCTGTTTGGATAATTGATGAAATGATACCCCATATAAAATTTGTATCATTTGGAACAAATGATTTAACACAACTAACACTAGGGATGGACAGGAATAATGAACGCGTACAAAAAAACTTTACTGAATTACACCCTGCAATATTACGACAACTAGAACATGTAATAAAAAAATGCAAAGTCGCAGGAGTACGAACAAGCATCTGCGGACAAGCCGCTTCAAACCCCGAAATGGTTACAAAACTAATCTGGTACGGGATAGACTCCGTATCCGCAAACATTGATGCAGTAAATGAAATAAGAAAAGTTGTTGTGGATCAGGAAAAGAAGAAAATACTTGAGCATTACAAAAAATAGAAATTATAATGGAAAACTCTTAATTTAGTTAAAACAAGTTCGCTGTTGAAGAAAAAATCCAGTTTTTATATTCCTCATTTGCTTCCGCTTCCCAAAAAATAATACAAGGAGTATCATAGGAATGCAGTTCTTTAACCTTTGCCTTAATATGATTAGTTAAAGCAGGTTTTGTTTTACAAATAGCGGCTATTTCTTTACTTTTTTCAAGCTTTCCTTTCCAAACATATTTTGAATCTACTTCAAAAGAAGCTGAACATGCAATAAGCTTATCCTTAAACAGCGCAGCAACAATCTTATCGGCTTCTTTCTGATTTTTGAAAGTAATATATACAAGCGAAATTGGCATAATACTAAAGAGTGAAACAAACAAATACTTAATACTTTCGAAATATTGAATTATTATGCTGAAAATTGAAATTACTGATGCTATTAAAGAGTTGAAAAAGTTCAAGGCAAGGCGAGGATTCCTACAAATACCTGAAGGGCTTAAAACTAAAATTGATGAAATAGTTGAAGAACTTGAAACAAGAGGATTTGAAATCATAACCTCAATGGATCTCTGCTTTGGAGCGTGTGATTTGAAGCAAAAAGAAGCCAAATTACTCGGGTGCGATGCAATACTCCACCTTGGACACACAAAGTTCGTTGAAAAAACAAGCGTTCCAACAGTATACGCTCCACTAAAGTACGAGCTTGGAGAAAGATTTGAAAAAATATGCTCAATACTTGCTGAATGGATGAAAGACGAGAAAATAAAAGAAACAGGAGTTGTTACAACCGCACAATTCCTACAGTATTTGCCCCTGCTTAAAGAAGAGCTCTCGAAATATGGAATCAAAATCACAATTGGAAAAGGGCAGCGAACAGAAAACGGGCAAGTACTTGGATGCAACTATTCAAGCGCGATGGTTAAACCAAACAGTATTATTTACTTCGGGGACGGATTATTCCACCCACTTGGAATACACTATGCAACTAAAAAAGCGGTTATAATTGCTAATCCAATAACACTTGAAATAAAAACACTTGAAGAAGAAAAAGAAGAATTCCTCAAAAGAAGGATAATGCTAATTGAAAGAGCAAAACAAGCAAAGAGCTACGCAATACTAGTATCATCAAAAGAAGGGCAGAACAGGATTACTGACGAACTCAAAATAAAAAAAGAGCTTGAGAGTAATAGAAAGAATGCAAAAATATATATTATGGATTTTATCTCAAACGATGCGCTCCTTGGAACAAAAGCGGAAGCATTCATTAACACGGCATGCCCAAGGATAAGCATTGATGATTTTATGCAATACAAAAAGCCAATCATAAATAAAAATGAAATCGATTACTTACTTGGGAAAAAAGACTATGAAAATTATGAACTAGAAGTTGTATATTAGAAAAAAATATCCCTACATAAAAACAATAACTTTTAATATAAGCACACAAATCTTTGAAAAGCGATTCTTTAGTAAAGTTTTTATGCAAATATGAATTAATTACTATGATGACAATAAAACCAAGACACAATAAAAGTATTCAAGCACAAATAACAAACACTCAAACAGACACCTCGGTACAGCCGACCGTATCGGGTCCATTGAAAAAGCTCAGTCTAATAATTATACTATTAATTTTGATTATCTCTGTCCCTGCAGGAATTTATTCTGCCACAGGAGGGCTCTTGACACTTGCAAAAATATCACAAACGATTTTTGAAATAACACACATATTAACAACAGTAATCATCGGACTAATCATTTTCTTAATCGCTGCATTTGGAAAAAACGGTACGTTAGGAACACTCTATAAAATAATACTTATAATTGTATTCGCTTCAATACCTTTTGGACTTTATTATATAATCAGAAAAATCACTGTTGAACTTACTCAAAATAGTAGAGAAATTAGCGCAACGCTTGCAATTATTTTATTTGTTTTAATTATATTGAGTTTTAAGAAAGTCACTGATTAAAATGAAAAATGGAAATATAACTATTCAAGCACTCTGCAGGGAGCTCCTTGAGGCTTACAAGAAAGGTGAATTAGGGCAGACAACGATGCCTGAAGAAAGCCACCCAAAATTCGAGGACATGGACAATGAACTCCGCCTTGCATACTTCACTCTCCCAATGGCGCTCAACTACCAGCGAAACAGCTACAAACTCTGGGAAGCAGCACTAAAAACTTATGAGGATAAAGAGACTAACTGGGTTTTTGATGCAAAAAGAGTTAATTTTAAATCTATAACCCAACTCCAAAAAGCACTTTTAAAACACAAGCTTGCGCTCCAGCCAAATAAACATCCCCAGACCTGGCACGCCATTTGCCACACTATCGAAAAAAGCTTTGGAACTTTTGAAGAGTTAATCAGAAGTTCAAAAATGGACTTCTTAAAATTAAGAGAACTTGTCCAGCACAAACACAAAAAGGGATTTTTATATCTTTCTGGTCCAAAGATATTTAATTATTGGACTTTTATTATTCAAAAATACAGCGGGATAAAACTGGCAAATTCTGAATTTATTGAAATCGCGCCTGATACACATGTAACTCGATGTTCGGTTAAGCTTGGAGTCATAACCGCTGCGAAAGCCAAAAATATTAGCAAAGAAAAGCTTTCTGAAAAGTGGAGAAAATCACTTGATGGAAGCCAAATTACCCCAATAGAAATACACTCCCCACCATGGTTTTGGAGCAGGAATGGATTTATTTACAAACTGAAAAATAAAGACTAAAATAATTATCAAAAGTTTAGGGACAAAATTTTTTATTCATCAAGCTGAGCTTCGCTTGAAGAGAGAGTTTCTGAGCGGACAATTGTCCCCCTAAATTCGGAGCCCCGAACAAGCGATTTGAAATTTAAAAGATCATTCCCATTGATAAAAAAACTATTTATTTTGCTTCTCCAAAGAATATTTGCTGCATGAGGATCAACAAAAGTATGCGCACCAGGCCGAGAAGCCTGCGCTTTAAGAAGAGAAACCATTTTTATGTGAGAAAGTTCCGTATACATTTTCGCTCCTTGCTCTTTTGCCGGATCAGCAGAATAAATTCCATCTACATTACTAATATTAATAAAATCCGCGTCCAAAAGCTCAGCAATACTGGCTGCGACAGAATCAGTAGTCTGACCAGAAACAAAACCCCCAAAAACCGGAGTCTTGCCTAAATTCAAAACATTAATTGCTTCAGTAGGATTTTTTAGAACTTCTTTCCAAACCCCCTCAATAATATGAGTAAAAAGAAAAGCATTTGCTCTCGTGACAGCGATTGCCACTTCATCCATCTCAAAATTATTCCCGCCAAGAGACTTCACTCCAGCCTGATAAGTTCTTGCAATCCTTCCCCCACCAACAACAAGAACAAACAAAAACCCTTCCCGCTTTAACTCATTAATCGCCTCGCAAAATTTCGCAATCTCAGGAGCACGAAGCTTCTCATTAAAAAAAACACTACCCCCCACACTCAAAACAAAAACCTTCTTTTGAGTACCTGAAGAATAACCTTGTGAGAAAGAATTTGAAGAACAATTTGGTGAAACAGCATTCAAGGGTGAATAGGATAAAGTGGAAGAAGATGAAGAAGAACTAGCTACTTCCTCACTTTCCGCCTTTTGAGTACCATTCCATTTCTCAAACAAATCAAACAAAAAAACCACCTAAATACAAAATTTTCTGACCAGTCCAATAGCTTTTATAATGCTTATGAAACCGAATTAATATAGAAATACAGATATAAATAGCTAACCGTTGGCACTAGAAAAGCAATTGAAATAAGCGGAGCAGCAGAAATTAGAAAAATATGAAAGTAAAAAGAAGTAAAGGGGAAAAGAAAATAAAAAAAAGAAGATGATTTTATGGGAGCGCCACACCACGTACTAGAAGAAGTAAGCGAAGCGGACATGGCGGTTTTTAAGAAAAAACTAAAAATGCTTGAAGCAATTAAAGGAAGACACACTGAACTTATTACACAATACATCCCTCCGGAAACCGATAGAAGCACGGTAATGAACCAATTAAGCGAAGAAATTAACCAAAGCGGAAACATTAAGAGCGCCTCAACAAGAAAAAATGTTCAAGGAGCACTCAGAAAAATAATTGTTTTTTTAAAAAATATTAACTTCAAACTCCCCCAAAACGGGATAGTAGTATTTGCGGGAAATGTTTCCGAATCAGAAGGAAGAGCGGATATTAGACTATTTACTGTAATTCCAGTAAGACCGCTAAAAGTAAAACTTTACTGGTGCGATTCGGCATTCCACATAGATCACTTAAAAGAAATGATGGCGCCAAACGATTTCTACGCCATAATGACTATTGATAAAAACGAAGCTACGGTTGCACAACTTGTAGGAAAAAAATATGAAATACTCGGGCACTTCACTTCAATGGTTCCTGGAAAAACAAGGGCTGGAGGACAGAGCAGTCAGCGTTTCGAAAGATTACGCGAAGAAGCCACACAAGACTTTTTTAAAAAGTCCGCTGAAAAATTCAATACTTATTTTGAACCTTACATTCCAAGAATAAAAGGAGTACTAATCGGCGGACCAGGAATGACTAAAAACTATTTTATGGAAAAAAAAGTAATACACCACGAGCTTGAGAAAAAAATCCTTGGAGTAGTAGACACAGCATACACTGATGAAGGCGGAATAAGGGAACTCGTGCACAAAAGCCAGGACTTATTAAAAGATTCTGAACTTATCAAGGAAAGACAAATACTTGAAAAATTCTTGGGAGAAGTAGCTAAAGACGGGCTGGCGACTTACGGACAAATTGAAGTTGAGAAAGCGATTGAAGACAGAAGAGTATCAACATTAATAATCTCAGAAGACATTCCATGGAGTGTATTTAGAATATTTTGCGAACACTGCCAAAACGAAGAAATCACTGTAATAAAAGACATCACAACTTTTGAAGAATCAAAACTCCGCTGCCCAAAATGCGATTCCAAAGTAGAAACGACAGAAGAAATCACTTACCTTGATTATCTCATTTACAAAGCAAAAGAACTCGGAGCAGTAATAAGGGTAATAAGCACTGAAACTAATGAAGGGAAAAACTTCTTTGAAGGATTCGGCGGAATAGCGGCACTATTAAGATACAAAGCATAAAAGATACAGGGCATAACTAAGAATAATAAAAAAAAGCTAAAAAAAACACAATGGACTGAACTAAATGGATAATAAAATCTTTTTTACTACAAGCACTGCACTAAAAGGAAGAGTAAAACAAAGATACAGCGACTTTATTGTTGAAGAAGTTCTTGAAGACGGGAGTGTTTGCAGAGTTGAAAGATACAATAAAAAATATGAAGAAAGGACAGAAAGAGAACCCTTAATTGTACCTGAAAGAAAGAATGAAGAACACTTGATTTTGAACATGGAAAAAATTAACAGTGATACGGCAAGCGCAATAGCACTAATTACCCGCGGGATAAATGTCAGCAAAAAAAGAATAGGTTATGCAGGGCTAAAGGATAAACGCGCAATCACCTGCCAAAGAATCAGCATTTACATGCCTGACGCTGGACTCGTTGAGAAATTCGGCGTAAGAGGAATTGAACTTAGAAACGCGCGCTGGAGCGAAAAAAGAGTAGAGCTGGGAGACTTAAGCGGAAATCAATTTGCGATAACAATACGGAATATTAGCGAGAATGAAGAAGAAATAAGAAAAATAATTGATAGTTTTACTAAACAACTAGAAAAAGGAATCCCTAATTTCTTTGGAAACCAGCGCTTCGGCGGGAAAAGAATGATAACCCATAAAGTCGGGAAATTATTATTAAAAGGAAAGTTTGAAGAAGCTGTGAAATTATATTTAACAGACACTTATGAGGAAGAAAAAGAAGATGTAAAAAACGCTAGAATTAATCTTGCAAAAAGTTGGGATTATAAAAAAGCGCTCAAAGAATTTCCGCCGCTTGATACTAGAAGCGAAAGAGCAATGCTAAACCATTTAGTAGTAAAGCCAAATGATTATTCAGGGGCTTTTCAAACCCTTCCAAAGAAAATTAGATATTTATTCTCACACGCAGTACAAAGCGACTTATTCAACAAAATACTTTCTGAAAGAATCAAACTACTGGGTGAGAGGGCTCTAGACCAAATTGACGGAGATATACTCATAGAAGGGGTTCCAACAATAATACTTCCAGGCTATGAAAGCAACTATGCGAGCCAAAAAGCAGGGGAAATTGAACAAAAAGTGCTTGAAGCAGAAGGAATTAATTTTGGTGATTTTAAGACAGGACAAATGAGTGAATTATCAAGTAAAGGGGAAAGAAAACAAATGGTACTCTATTTGAAAGACTTCAAGCTTATTGGAATTGAAAAAGATGAATTTAATGAAGGAAAAAACGCGGCGATAATATCATTCACTCTAAGTAAAGGCAATTACGCAACAACTGTATTAAGAGAACTAATAAAAGAAGAAATTTTCTGAACAAAAACTAGTATTGTCTATTACTAATTAGGACTTCATTCAGGCCAGTCACGCAAATCCGAAACCCAATAATTATGGTCCCTAATCCAAGAAAACACTTTGTAATTCCATGCGCCAGAAATATATCTTTTTAATGGAGGCGCGCAAGTACCAGGCATTATTATTACATAATCTCCACGATTATAAACTGATGAATACACGCCAAGGTTTAAGTCTTTATAATTATAAACCACAAGCACCGTGCCTTTGTTAAGATATTCTTGATACCTGCTTGACTCAGGCAAAAACTGAGCAACTATCCCCCGCGGATAAAGCAAAACCCATTTATCACTAGCTACTTTGCAATTAAACAAAAAACTGTCAGTAGGAACATTATCTTTTCTGAAAACAAAATCGTGATACCCGATAGGGTTCATAAAAAAAGGCCAAAGAACCAAAATAAATATTAAAACAAACAACACAAGGACAATCAATCTGGTTTTTTTTCTTTTATTACAAATCTTTGCCAAGTTAAATCCAATTGCAGGCGTGAGAAAATTAATAAACCGCGTTTCTTTTACCGCAGACAAAACAAACTGCACAGCATTAAGTATTGCAACTTGATTTAACGAATCCGAGAACAGCTTTTTTAATCCCAATATTACTACTGACACTGCCAATAATGCAAAAATCAAATAATGTTCAATTCCAAGCGCCGCAGTTGAACCCTTTAATATAACATTAAGATAAAAAGTTTCGTTTAAACTAAAAAACGGGTCACCACTATAAGCATAATTAAAAACCATCCAAGGAATCCAAGTAATTACAACTCCTGCTAAAAACAATGGGATTTTTTTAGGGGTTTTTCGCAGCTCCCATAAAAACACTACCCCAAAAATCGCAAAGTTGTAGCGAGAAAGCGAAGAAAGACCAAACAAAAACCCCTTCTTTACGGGCGAGCGCACAGCAAGAGCCAACAAAAGAAAAGCCACTGCAAAAAGGTCAGACCCAAAATTTGAAAAGAATAATAAGGGCGGAAATAAAAACGCAAAAAGTCCAAGAATAAACTGATCAAGCAAATGCTCTTCTTTTTTAAAAAGCAAAAATATTGCAATGAAATAAATAATTGAAGCAAATGCAGCCGATACAACTATTGAGAATAGCTGCGCCCCAAAAATACAATTAAAGAAACCAGGAACGGGCGGACGAATTAACTCTAAATATGTCTGTTCCCCGCAAAACCATTTTCCTTGAAAAAGGTATGGAATTGAATCCCAAGGAAGAAAACTCACCGTGTACATTTGAATAAAAAGGAAAGGAATAAAAAAAATACACAGCCACTTGTATTTTAAAATAAATTTTGAAACCTCGGAAAAATTAATCAGCGAAAGAATATCCTTTTTCATAGAACCACTAATTGCCTTCGCACCCAAGCTGATTCTTTAATTCAGGCATATTAAGCACTGAATCAACTACATTCCCGTCAATTACAAGAACCCCTGGAGAAGTAATCCCGTATTTAACCTCAAGAATTTTTGTGAAACTATAATTAGGCCAATTATATGGAAAGTTAAAAGCTCTAAATGAGGAACATGTCCTTAACTCAAAAAGCTGGGAACCAATAATCCCGCACTTCGGATCGCAAGACCTGTCTTCAGCATAAAAAAACAATACGGGTTTTATATTCATATCACAAAAACTTCTAGCCCTTAAAAAAGTTCTAAACAAAAGCATATTAGTAATCAAATAATTACGCTTCACCGAAGCAAATTCTTTTGTATTAAAAGAATTCTCCTTGAAAGTCGCGAGCTGTCTTTCAAAATCATCAGCACGACTTGAGAGATTATTAATTCCCTGCCGGATTACCTCACAATAAACTGTTTTATTATTGGAATCAAAATCCTCAAAAGAAGACTGGAGCTCATTTTCTAGCGAGAACTGGATTATTTGATCATTAAATTCGCGGGCTTTAGCGTTCTCGGCAAAATTAACACTAAAGTAAACAACCAAAATTATTGCAATAGTTGCAACTAGCGCCACTATGTAGATACTCTTACCCATTTAGCCCTCACCCCCAGCATTTCCTTAAAATACCCTTGTGAATAAATAAAGATAGTGAAATAAGGGTATATAAAAATAAGCATTACAAGAATCGGCAAATCTCTAATTGAAGGGAATCTCTTTACAAAAACAAAAGAAATTCCAAAATAAACCGCTATTAACACATAAGTCATCACAAAGAAAATTAGCGAAGGAGGAATTATTCCAATAGGAAGAGCGAAATTAATCCTCCCTCCAAGAATTAAAAAACCAAAAACAACCAAAACCAAATTATAAAAATCTGCTAAGAAGAATATTACCATTCTAATCAAAATAGCTACAGTAAGAACCTGAGTAAAAAACAAAAAAGGCATTACAAAAAAGCCAAAATCTGGATTCTTTTTATTGAACATTAAAGAGCGGTACCTGATGAAATTAAACACTCCCCCCCTAGACCAGCGGTCCCGCTGTTTGAAAAGATTCTGCCATGAATTTGGAATATCCGTGAAAACACAAGTATCAACACAAGTCATTATCTTCAAACCATGCTTTTTAAGCCGCAAACCAAACTCAGTATCCTGCGTAAGATTCCCCTCTTCAAAAGAACCTACTTTATCAAAAACCTTTTTGCGAAAAATAGTCATCGGACCAGGCGTTACATGAGAAGAATTAATAGAAGAAAGCATCGCGTTATTCAATCCAAAACTTGAAATGTATTCAAAAAACTGGATCTTCTGCAAAATCGTTTTTTTCTTGTCAGGAAGAACAAGACAAGTCACTGCAGCAACACTTTCATCCTCAAAATAACCAAGAGACTTCATTAATAGATCCGTCTCTGGATATGAGTCAGAATCAATACCAATAACAAACTCGCTTTTTACGCGCAAAAGAGCAGTGTTAAAAGCAGCAGAGTAACCTGAATTTTTTTTCATTTTAATAAGAGTAATTCCTTTAATTGATTTTAAAATCTCTGAAGTACCGTCAGTACAGCAGTCATCAACAACAATAATCTTAACCTTTTTTGGATATTCAACTTTTTTTATTGAAGCAATACATGCAACAATAGTGTTTTTTGAATTAAAAGTAGGAACAATAATTGAAACAGAAGGAAAACTTTTCGGAGGGAAAGCTCTGCCATTAGTATGGTGAGCTAAGAAAAGAATAATGTAAAAAAGAATCCCGAATAACACAAGCGAATTAAAAATCACCCATACAAAAATCGCGGGAAAAAAAAAGCTTATTACAAGAACTACGCAAAGAAAAAAGGACACTAAAATTAATAGAAGTGTTCTGTCAAATAACCCTAATGGCTTAATCTCACTCATTACAAACCATGCTATAAATCAGAATAAAACGCTTTTGGAACGAAAAATTCACTCAAAAAAACCTAAAAAAGATATTAAAAAAGACACAGCAAAATTAAAGCAGAAAGTTTGAGGAAGCTATTTTGGACAAACAATTAATTCACTGAATTTATCCGCTCATTAATAATAGCAAGTAATTGATCAAAATCAGGGTAAATTTCTTTAATCACAATATAGTTAACCATACTTATTGTCTTTGTTCCTGAAGCAAAAATCTCAAGCTTATTTTTTGACAAAACGGCAGAGTCTTCGCTGGCGAGCCTAATTATTACAAGTCCCTTATTTGAATCATTCAATAAAGCGCCGCATTCACTAGTTGAGAGTTCCCTGCTTGAAAGAATATTTGCATCATTAGTCATACAGGAAACAATCTTTCCTTGAGCATCAAAAGACCTGACCAAAAAATGGACATTCTTTTTATCCGCGTTAAGAGCAACAACCCACAAATTCATCGCATTAACCGTCCAAGAATTACTTTCCCCAAATTTTAAGTCAATAGAAACCACAAAAGAATCATTAGAACGAAACTTTGGAAAAAACTCTGAAGGAGTAAACTCATTAGAAACAAACTCCACGCCCCCATTATTGAAAGAATACTTGTACTTAGGCATGAAAAACAATGCAAAAACAACCAAAATAACAATTAAAACAAGCACTACCACCGCTAAAATCAGCGCGAAATTCTTTTTCTTGGGCTTATCTTTCTTTTTGTCTACTACTAGTACAAGCTCGCGAGCTGAAGGCACTTTACCAGGCATTAAAACTAGCTCTGATGCTGGAGCGGAAGAAGTAGGAAATGATTTGTTTATGGAAGACGAAGTAGCTAGAGACTTATGAGCGGGAGAAGAAACAATGTGAGGCTTATGAACAGGCGAAGAAGCAACAGGTGTTTTATGATAAGGGAAAACCGTTTTTTGCGAAACGCCAGTTTGAGAAGAAAGCGAATTCTTAGATACTACTTTCTCAGCTTTTTTTTGAACAACCATAACAACAAAGTCAAGCAAAAAGAATAAAAACAAACTGGAAAAAGAAGGGAAAAAACAGGAGTAAATTAATCAAAACACTAAACAAATATGATAAAACACTACCCCTTTTAGAGAATTAATAAAACTTCATGAAAAAATTTGTTTTGCCAAAACAATACTACTTTTATAAAAAGTTATTACTTTCAAGGACTCTGGGACAAAACCCTTTATTAAGTCGGGTGTAGAATTGTTGCAATATAGTTGTGTAGGGTCATTCTGGTTTCCATCGCAGTGATTATCCTGATTTTTTTCTTTTGGCGTATTACGCCAAAACGGCGTTTATCTGCT
>JAPLVQ010000169.1 GCA_026397035.1 Candidatus Iainarchaeum sp. | reverse complement strand
TCCCAAATCGATAATGTATTACCTTGTATTGATTTTTCTCATTTACATGCACGGTCAGGGGGAAAAATGAATACTTATACTGAATTTTTGGAAGTTCTTGAAAAGTCGGAAAGAATGCTTGGGAAAGAATTTCTAAAAAATATGCATTGTCATGTTTCTGGAATCGCTTATTCTCAAAAAGGAGAGAAGAACCATTTGATTCTTGAAGAATCTGATTTTAATTACAAGGAATTACTTCATGCGTTAAAAGAGATGGATTGTAAAGGGTTGGTTATTTGTGAATCCCCAAATATTGAAACAGATGCACTCTTGCTGAAGAAAATTTTTGAAGAACTTTGACTATTTAAAGCTATGATTAAATTAATTGAGTACCCCTATTAATTGAAGGCGCATTTATATTTTAATTATTAATTATTGAACTTTAATGCATCTAACAGGGCAAGCATTTTCTGCATCCTTACTGCACCCAGCGTCTTTTACGGTTTTAACAAAAAGCTTTCCTTCTTTTTTTCCGCCAACCAGAATCGCTTTGTCGCCTTCAAGTTTCCAGTCCGAAGGGCAAATTGCAACGCACGCCCCGCAACCAATACAAGCTACATTATCTTGTGAAATTTTTACTGCCATTAAGCTCACCTCTATTTCTCGAGAATGAATTAACTCCTTTTTAAACCTATCCAAAAACTCAAAAAATTGCTTTGAATGAATTATATTCAAAAAAGAGGTGCTTAGTGAAGCAGAGTTACTGTTTGAAAGACAAATTATTCATCAAACACGACGAAATAAAAATCATGTGAAGGCAGCGTCTGACAGGCTCCACTCGTAGAGCAGTGCCAAGCCAATCCCTGCGAGTCTTAACTTCCGGGTTCGGAATGGGTCCGGGTGTGTCCCTCGCGGTCTGGCCGCCTTCATACACATTGCACTCTGCAAGGTTTATAAAGATTGCTTTTGGGTGAGTAATTTTTATCCTAAAAAGCTCTTCTTGGGTAATGCACATAATACTTGGGATACATTGCATGGAACAAGATTTGTTTGGAGTGGCTGCTTTTATCAAAAAAAGTTTGAGAAAAGACACGAATACTTTTTTTCTAAATTTTACTTTTAGAGGAAAGTTTGTTAGTGATCTTTTTTTTAGCAAACTTCAACAAGTGCTTCCTTTTTCGTGCAAAAAAAATTTAATTGAAGTAAAATATGAGGACGGGTTATGGTTTAACAGTTCTCGGTTTGGTGGGTATGAACGAAATTTTATGGAAATAATAACGCGGCTTAAATCTAAAGTAACACAAAATGAAAAAATTTTTTCTACCGGAATTGGGGGTAATGCCCGTATTTGCTATAAAAATATTAATTTAGAAGCTCAAAAAGCAATAAGAGGGGTTTTTTTGGGTCGAGTTACTCAAAGTTCATATTTGCCTCTAATTAATGGAAGCAAGGCGGCTGATAATCTTTATTATAAAAGATTGCATGAAGAAAGAGCAGTTCGATTCAAGAGTCTGGCAACTCATTTTAGGGGAAGGACCAAAAAACATGGTCCGCCTAAAAAGAAAGCGTAGTCTTGAATAATTTTATTTCAGACTTTTGATTTTATTCCAAACTTTTCTTCTTTTTCTTTCTCTTTACAACCATTTCTTCAACAAGTTTTAATCCTTGCTTTAAGTGAGCTTCTTTTTTTGCTCCAGCGCAAATCATTTTTCCGTTCTTGAATAAGAGAAAGGTTAATTTAGGTTCATCCATTCTAAGAATCGCTCCAGGAAACTGTTCAGGCTCATACTCAACATTATCTAAATTCATCGCGACATCAAACAAGTCAAGGTTAACATTCAGTGACGCTGTTGCAACAAAGTTTACTATCTCAAAAGGAACATTACGCTTAATCTTTACTTCTTTTTGAACCTCGTGAATCATTTTATTTGCTTTTCTGATACCTTGTGCGATTTGTTCTTCACTATTGGCTCCTGAGCAAATAACTTTGCCATTCTTAAACAAAAGCATGGAAACTTTTGGTTCCTTGATTTTTAAAATAGCCCCAGGAAATTGTTCAGGCTCGTACTCAATATTTGGTATCCCGACAGCCAAAGAGTATAAATCCAGATTCTGATCCAAAGAAGCAGCTGCAACCATATTAACAATAGTGTATTTCATCAATAAAACCCCCTATTTTCTCTAGTCCATGCTTAGCAAAGACCTTATTCTAATAAAAATGACTAAAGAAGGGTTTATAAAGGGGGTTTTTAAAGTATAAAAAGGCTGTCCGAGAAATGGGGGTTGTGTTGAATTTGATTTTCATAGCCCTTTGTAAGGAAAGGTAATGTTGTTTTCTATTGGACAAGGTCTTTATGTGAATATCCTCTTCGCCGCATTTCGATATAAATGGGTGCGGCAATCTCATATAATTGGTCAGAAGTTTCTTCCATAGTTTTTCTTTGTGTTGGTGTCATTTCCACGGGGCTTTTAATTTCCAACCTTTTTGCGACAGTTCTTGGCTGTAACTCGCTTATTGACTTTGGATTAATATGTAACTGGTGTATTACATCGTTCACATCATCAACTGTTTGTTGAATTGTTTTCCCCCTTCTACTTGAGGGGGCTTGAAATTGCGAGTTGATTCTTTTTTCTCCCGGAAGGAATAGCCTGAAGTTATTAAAGAAATATTTTCTCCAGTGGGTTCCAAACATACTTTCGAGTTGTTTTCTTCGTCCCACCATTTCTTTTTCAACAAGCTGTTTCATTTCTTCAAATGTTGCTTTGCGTTTTGAATTGAGGGGATTCGCTGGACGCTTTTGCTTCGTTCTGCTTGTAATTGCGCGCACTACCCTTCTTTTTATGTTGCCAACCATGCAAGGATTAAGCAAATGTATTATTTATGCTTTTTGTCAATTATTTTGCTTCACCATCATTTATAAATATGTATATGTATAAACTTATTAGTGTTTTTTATGGCTCTAGCGAAGGCGGTTTTGCATTATCCTCGACTTGATACAGTTATTATGATTGAGGATGCGATTAAGGGGGCAGATAAGTATATTTCAAAGAATGAACTTTGGCGTACTTTGCCAAAGCAAGTCCAGTACCAGACTTTTAAATATATTATTGATTATCTCGAAGATTTGGGAAAAATTATGGTCTGCAGTGATGGAAAACTCATTTGGACTTGGAATCCTGTATTAGTAAAAAAGGTTTTGAATAACCAAAAACTGATTGTGCGGTCGAAAAGCTGATTTTGAAAAAAGTTAGAGATTATTTTCATGTCGTCAATTGACTAAATTTTAGTTAACATTTTAAACTGAAAAATTTGCTGCTTCTATATATGCTAAAACATTTTTCAAAAAAGCCAAGAAAAGTTGCTTTTGTTGACGAAAAGCTCAAAATTGCTTTTGAAAGGCTTGGCATAGGTTCTTCGGATGAAAAAGAACTATACTTTTTGATTAACCGCGCACTTGATGATCTTACAGAGGATCTCAGCAAGTTTGTTAAGATTCCTCATAATAGGTGGCCAAATGTGTATGTGAGAAATTATGGAATTACAAATCTTTGGAAGTATGACTTGTCCAATGGATGGCGATTAATATATACAATAACCGCTGATGGAGTCTTAATATTAACAATAATCCTTGAATGGTTTAATCACAAAGAATATGAAAGACGGTTTGGGTATTAGCCCGCTTTTTGGCAACAGGTAGTCATTATTGTTTTGCTAAACTTTTTGTTGTTTCTCCCATGTGCGCCTTTTTAAAGCTTTCCTTCCCAATTTTATTATTCCAAGTTTAGTATTGATACGGTGAGTGTAAGATGAAGCAGTCAGGAAATCCGCGGACACAAGGAAAGAGGAGCAAGACGCGTTATAAGTTCAAAAAGCACGGTGCGAAGGTCAGCGTTAATGATATTATGAGAGAGTTCGAGATAGGCGACAAGGTTCAGATTGTTGTTGATGGTAGTTATCATTACGGTTTGCCTGACAAGAATTTTCATGGTTTAAGCGGAATTGTTGCAAAGAAGCGCGGGGACGCTTATGAAGTTTCTGTTGCAAAGGGGAATCAGCCGTTGACAGTAGTAACAACAGCGGTTCACATAAAGAAAATTGTTAATTAAATTTTTTTGTGCTTGAATGTTAGTTTAGAAGTTTGAGTCGGTTTGAGTTAAGTTTGAGTTAATTTGGTAGTTTAAGTCGGTTTAATGTTTTTTTGGGTGGAATTATGGAGAGTAGAGTTTTGTCAATGAAGCCTGTAGCTTTACACGAAGTAAAGGAAGTTCTTAAGGAAAGAAAAGGCGAAAAAGAGCTTAATTACGAGCAGGAACAGACATTTAAGTACGTTGAGAAATTTGCTAAACTTACTGAAAAGCAGACAAAGGATTTGCTTGATGCACTTAATGAAATTGGTTTTTTAAAGGAAAATGAGCTTTTGAGGTTCGAGATAGCAAACACTATACCAACACGTCTTGAACAACTACAGTTAATGCTCCCAAAAGGCATTATTCCCAGTGACGAAGAGCTAAAACAAGTCATTGAGCTCACAAAAAAGTTTGAGGAAAAGCTTGAATAGCTTTTTTGTTTTTTCTCAATTTTTAGGGAAAAAAGTGCCTGAGGAAATTATTTAATAATGATGTGCAGGTAATTGTATCACAAATTAGTTATAATAATAGGGTTAATTTTTGGAATTTTAGTTGATGTTAAAGATTTTAGTTAATTAGATGTTTGAGTTGATTTTATGACTGCAGAAGAATACGGCTATGTTTTGGATTACATGCCGACAGGAAAGCCTAGCGCGGCAAAGACTGAAGCGCTTGCCCAGATAATTGGCAGAGACTATTTTACTTTACTTGAAATAGTTCCTAAATCAGGGATTAGTCTTACTGTTGGAGAAGAAGTTTACGTTGGAAAAGAAGCTCGGCCAAAAGTAGAGCTTGTTAAAGGCAGAATTACTTTCAGGGATTTGACTTCAAATTCGTTATCAGAGCTTGAAGAAGTAATTGGAAAAATAGTAATATTGCAAAAAGAAAAATACTTGGGTTTCTTTAATACTTCACGGGCGATTTCGCTAAGGCGCCACCAGCTCGAACTATTGCCGGGCATGGGAAAAAAACATATGCTTGCTCTCCTTGACGAGAGAGAAAAAAAGCCTTTTGCAACTCTAGAAGAAGTTCTTTTAAGGGTAAAAGGGACACCCGAACCGGTAAAAGCGATTGTTAAAAGAATAATTGAAGAACTTGAAGGCTCTGAGGACAAACACTACTTGTTTGTAAGACCCCCAGCAGAGCCAAGACTGCAAAGATATGGAAGACCATTTTAAAAATTTGGAAGTAGTTGAAAATGGAAAACGCTTTTTTAGGGACGATTATTGAAGAGAGTCTTTTTGATAAAAGTGTTTTAAGCAAGTTAAAAATTTTAAAAACCAGAATTTCCACTGTTGTTGAGTCCCATAAAACTCCTTGGTTGAGTAAATGGACACTACACACAATTGAAATTCCCAATGACTTGGCTCTCCAGACTGCGCAGGATTTAAGTAAAGCGCTAGAAAAAGAACACAACTGGTACGCTGATTTCAAAAATAAGGAATTGCATTATATTATATTCAGAAACAAAGTATTCAAAGTGGATAGAACAAGTAAAAAGCAATATGAGGAAGCAAAACAATATGGACTTTCACTTGGGATTCCAGAGTATCAAGTTAATTTTTCCCCGCAAATAAAGGTTTGATGATTTTTGATTTTAAGATTTGGTAATTATTGGTTTTGGTGTTTATGAGTTTAAGGATTTGGTAATTATTGGTCTTGATGTTTATGGGTTTATTTGAACAATTGCAAAATTTAATGATAAAATATCATTTTCGTCCTGAAAAGAAACTCTCCCAGTTTTTTTGCATTAATGAAGCGCTTTTGATATTTTTAGCAAACAAAGCGGGCATAGAGAAAGGAGATGTGATTCTTGAAATTGGTCCTGGCACTGGTTTTCTCACTAGAGTACTTTTAAACAAAGCGAAGAAATGCGGAGCGAAGATAGTTGCGGTAGAACCTGCTGATGATATGGTTGAACTCCTTGAAGAAGAGTTTAAGGATGAAATTAAACTGGGAAATTTAAAACTTATTTGTAATAATGTGCTTGAGGAAGATCTTGAGAAACTTGGAATAAATAAAATTGTTTCGCTTCCTCCATATCATATTTCTTCTGATCTTGTTTCAAAAATCACTTTAACAAAAGGCATCAAAAAAGCAATTCTTGTTCTTGACAGAGGATTTGTTGAAAAGCTTTTAGCATTTGAAGGGCTCTCTGAATATGTTGCGCTTACAGTGCTTTTGAATCTAAATGCAAAGATTGAGGTTCTTGAAGGAAGTATTGCCCAGCAAAGCTTTTTTCCTGTACCTAATTGCCAAAGCGCGGCGATATTAATGGATTTTGATATGAAAAATAATTCCAAAGAATTCTTTACTTTCCTTCGCGAGCTTTTCAGGCACAAAAACAAGGATTTAAGCAGGGGATTAAGGCAGGCATTTATTTTCCTTTCAGCTCAGCTTGGCTGGAAAGAAAAAGATTTTGAAAAAAAACTCAAAACAGTTTCTTACCAGGACAAGAAAGTCTATTCGCTTTCTCCAAAAGAGTTTTTGGAAGTATTTGAACATTTTAATAGCGTGGTGAAAGCGACTACAAAGAAAGTAAAAGCTAAATTTTAATCTGCAGTTATTTTGCTGTTTGCAATTATCTGGCTGACTGCAATTATTTTATCGTCTGTAATATTATCCTTTTGAACCTGAAAGGAATCTCTTTTAGCGCGAATTGTTCAGCAACTTTTAATTTCTCTTTGTTCTCAGCGTAAATAGTCATTAGTTCTTCTCCTTCCTTAATCTTTTCACCGACTAGTTTGTGAAGCATTACTCCTGCAGATTTATTTGCGGGAGCCCCTGCAAACCTCGCAATTTTTGTCACAAGCTTAATATTAACTTCTTCTATAATCCCGTCAGTTCCGGATTTTAATTCCTTCTTGAAAGGCGCAAACTTAATCTCGTCGCTTGAATTAATTTTTCCCCCTTGGGCCTTAATTATTTCCTTCATTTTTTTTAGCGCGCGGCCTGATTCAAGTATTTCAAGCGCCATAGCATATCCTTTGGCCGGTCTGGCTTTACCAACCATCTCAAATAATATTCCTGCAAGTTCGCAGGATTTTTGTGCAAGATTATCAAATCTTTTTCCTTCAAGAACCTCAAGCGCGTATTTTGCTTCAAGCGCGGGACCAAACGCCAAACCGCTAGGCTCTTCCCCGTCGGTAATAACCGCTTCAACATGCATTCCAATTTCTTTACCAACCTGAACAAATTTCTTTGCCATTCTTAAAGCGATTTCCTTATCTTTAATCTTTACATATTTACCTACAGGCAAATCAATTACAACAAACTTGCTTCCTACACTCGCTTTTTTTGCAAGAACCGAAGCGATTACTTGTCCTTCAGGATCAAGTGAAAGCGGGTGCTCAATTTTAATTATTTTATCATCAGCAGGAGCCAAGTCAACCGCTCCGCCCCAAGCAATTACTCCCCCGACTTTTTCTGTGATTGATTTTATTTTTTCCATTGGCAGACTAACATTAGCAAGTACTTCCATTGAATCGGCTGTTCCTGAAGCGGAAGTAATGCTTCTTGAACTAGTTTTTGGTATTAATAATCCTGTAGATGCCACAATAGGGACAATAATCATCGAGGCTCTCCCGTTAGTTCCTCCAACACTATGCTTATCAACTATTATTCCTTTTTTAAATTCAATTTTATTCCCATCAGCAATCAAGGCTTTTGCCATAGAGATTGTTTCGTCCAAATCAAGTCCTTTCATATAAACAGCGCTGACAAAAGCAGTAGCTTCAATATCGCTTAATCTTTCTTCGGCAATATCTTTTACTACTTCGCAAATCTCTGCGTGACTTAATTTTTCACCCATCATTTTCTTTTTTATAAAATCAAGACTCTTAAGCGGCTCAGTTGCTTTTGCAGTAATTAAATTACCATTTTTTGTTCCCAACCCTTCAATTGCTTCTTCAAACAAACCAATCTCGTCTTCCTTAATATAATGGTGAGTAATATCAGCAACAGCAACACATTTCTTTCCATTTTTTTTGTTTGAAAGTTCAAGCCTGTCTCCAGCCATAACACCAAGTTCTTTTGCGTCTTTCTCATGCAAAATAGCAACAATTTTTCCGGTCTTTATAGGAAAAGCCTTTACTTTCAAATTCTGAATATATCCATCCATAGTACCAACAACTGAATTTTGTATATTACAATCAAACCTTCTAATTACAGAAAGCAATGTTTTTTCTGGTATTTAAGCGTTGCTGGAAAGGGAAAGGTGTCCAATAAATAGTGGCTAATTATTTGTATTGTGTTTAATCAGCGCGTAATTTTTGCTTTTTTGACAGTTTCATATAGTTCTTTTGCTTTGCCATTATTTTCCACGTTATCTTGTAATTAACAATTTTTGCATTTCTTCAAGCATTTCTTTTGGTTTGCCTTTGCCAAAGTGATCTCTTGCAGGTTCAAGTAGTTTTACAATACACTCGGCAGCTCCATTTTTCAAGTCCATAGGGTGAAGTTTTTTTTCTAAAAAGTCTTTTTCTACCGCAGTGTATGACTCGTAAGTTACATCTCCGCCAAATTTTGCTGGGCGTTCAATTTTTAGTTTTGTGTCTTGTTCTCTAAAAATAAGATGCTTTGTCCAGTCAAGTATTGGATTAAACTCAGGTTCACCTTCTGGACAAAAAGCATTTTGTATTTTTTTTCTAATCTCTTCGGGAGAATCATGAATAAATATGCATGAACTTGGATTTGACTTGCTCATCTTTAATGAAGACCATATCTCTTGTAATTTATCTTTAGGAACTGGCCACATTGGAGGCTTTCCTAAACCCAAGATTAAGTGATGATGTACAGCAACTGGCTTGATAATCTCCCCTTTTTTATTTCTTAATGGACTTTTTTTCAATTTCTCGGCTACTTCTCTAGCTACGACTTGTGCTTTTCTTTGGTCTAGTCCAGCATGAGGGAGATTTATCCCTTGAATAAAAATATCAGCTACTTGCATTGGAGGATAAATTAGTTTTGCAAAATCAACACCCTCCCCTTCTTTTCGTCCCATTATGGTTATACTTCGTAAAATTCTAGATAATGAAGTGTGTTTGCTTATTTCTATCATCGTTTCCCAGTATTTGTCATTATTGTGGTACAAATCAGAGCCTAGAACAAAATTTACCTTTTCTGGATCTCCGCCAACACATTTTAGACTAGCTTTAAGTCCTTCCTTAAAATAACCTGTCGCAACATTTCGTATTACTTCTTTGTCCCCGCCAAGCTTGTCATTAATCCAAGCGTGCCAATCGGCAAGAAAAATAGATGCTTCAATTCCAGCATCCATAAAATCCTTGACTTTAGACATGCACATTATTCCTGTCCCTAAATGAATTTTTCCAGAAATTTCAAAACCAATGTAATGTTTTATCTTTTCTTGATTATCAAGCAAAGTGTGTAAATCCTCAGAAGTCATTATTTCTTCAGTATTTCTTGAAATAAGCTCAAATATTTTACTTTTATCCATAACCCTCAAAAGATAAAGATTATAACTATTTATATTCTTTCGCATAATTACGATTTAAAACACAGTTTTTTTGGCTAAGTTTTGGTTAAAGCCTCAAAAACTCTTTATGGTGTTTTTCCAAGTCAAGCTTTTTGTATAATAAATCGGTGAGCATTTGCGGCGCAAATACCCCGAGTTCGCAGATTATTCCTTCAATATATTTTGAATCAGTCCTGTCAAAAGCTGGATTAAGCGCTTTTATTTTTCCCCGCTCAAATTTGTTCCATACTTCATCAGGATTTCTTTCTTCAATAGGTTCTTCTTTTCCAAAAAAACTTGCGGGCTCGAATTTGTGAGTAGAAGTGAGGACATAGTGGGGCACTTCATAACGCTTACAAACAGTACTCAATTGGTTAGTTCCAATCTTGTTAATTACATCCCCGTCAGCAAGTAAAGCATCGGCGCCTGTGAGAAACAAATCACACTTCTTTACTATAGTAGAAGCCGCATTGTCCACGAGTGTGATAGCGTTAATCCCGCTTTTATTTAATTCCGCGACAGTAATTCTCCCCTGGTAAAGCGGCCGCGCTTCACAGCAATAAACAGCCCTGATTTTTGATTTAGCTTTAATTAAAGAATTAACCACCGAGCTTGAGTGGCAGTGAGTAAGAATAGTTGCTCCGCGCGGGATAATCTCCGCGCCATAATCTGCTATTCTTTTAAGTGATTCAAGCCTGTCATTTTCATAATTCTGTGCGGTTCTTGAAATAATTTCTTTCATTTCTTCAACTGTGTGTGTTTTTTGCGAAATACTTTTCTTTAGTATTCTTAATGCAGTTCTAAGTTCAGGTTCAGTGGGTCTTGAATTAAAAAGTGCACGCGTATCCTTAATGAATTTTCTTCTAAAAATTCTTTCTGAACTAGTATTATTCCTCAAACAAGAAGTTACAATAGCACTAACCGCGCCTTTTCTAATATTTGATGCTCCCTGAATCCTCAAAGCCTTAATATCTTCAACCGTTTTTGCGACAATATCCATTTTGATTCACTATTTGAATATACTTTTCGAGTATTAATACTTTTGCGAGGGCAGCGGACATAAGTTTTAAAGCGGCATATTGTACAAAGCGGTATATGTTCTTTAAATGTTTTTCAAAGAAGATTTAAGTATTTGAAAAGCTTTATTTTTGTTATGACTAGTTTAGCTTTTGGTTCGGTTTCGCTTGGAGATATTGGAGTGGCGGTTCTTGTAGTGAGTTTATCAATTATTGCAGTGATTCTCTTGTTTCTTTTCTTTGCAAAAAAGTTCTTAGCGCTAAGATATAAATAAAATTCTGGTTATTATGCAACAAAATAATTAAAGTTAAGTGATTATGAAGCAATATACCTAGTTTTGGGGTATTTTTTGATGAGGAAAATATTTGAAATGAGTAGTTTTTGTGATTAGCTTTTTCAAAAAAGGTTTTTAAATGAGTTGTTTAGAAATTAGTATTAGTTGTGCTAGATGCGGGCTCTAGTAATTACTTTTGCCTAAAGCGGATGAAAGGATGGGTGTGTGAGAATGGATCATATTGTTAGAAGCGCTATTGTAAGAGCACAGGCGGAACTGAAGAATAGGTCTCTGTCTGCTTCAAAATTTTCAAAAGGTGCCGTTAATTCAAAAATTGAGAATGCTGAAAAAAAAGAGAAGCAAGAAAGAGGAAAGAAAAAATCAGCAACTCATTCTGATAATGATTTAATTGAAATGCTTGAACATAATAGAGCTAAAATATTTGTAATAGGATGCGGTGGCGGAGGCTCAAATACTATTGAAAGAATGGCTGAAGTTGGAATAGAAGGAGCAGTGACCCTAGCATTAAACACCGATGCGCAAGACTTACTCACAACAAAATCTGACAAAAAAATTCTTATTGGAAGAAAACTTACACGCGGGCTTGGAGCCGGAAGCGACCCCCAAATAGGCGAATCAGCTGCACGCGAATCAGGCGAAGAAATAACCGAGGTTCTAAAAGGCGCTGACTTGGTATTCATTACTTGTGGGCTTGGAGGAGGAACAGGAACAGGTTCAGCTCCGGTAGCAGCGGAAATAGCAAAATCAATGAAAGCACTAACCGTTGCGGTAGTAAC
>JAPLVQ010000155.1:5673-6488 GCA_026397035.1 Candidatus Iainarchaeum sp. | reverse complement strand
TACTCACAGCAGGATAAATTGTCATATGGGAAACCACCTCGAATGGTTTTCCCAACCCCAATAGCTCAACGCTATTGGGGCATATAAAAAGCTCCTAAACCCAAAAACTGCCCCTTAATAACTACCTGCGGAAGTACTGCCACCATGACAATATTTATTAATACAAAAGTAACTACTAGTACCATGCCCATTGAACCACGGCGCCCTAAACCTGCGCAAAGATTAACTTTCGCTGAAAGAGACCGATTAAACGAAAGAATACAAAGGCAATCTTTATATCAAAATCGTGAAATGAGGGAAAGACTGGCACATCTCCTTACCCTGCCTAGAGAAGAACTATTGAAAATTGCGGATGATTTAGCTCAAAAAGGCGCAATAAGACACAAGCTCTATCAAATGTATGAAAAGAACAACTTGGCGATAGAAATTGAACAGGCTGAAAGGAACAACAGATTCAAACAAAAAGGACTCTTGTAAACTAAGCGTGTTAATAATTTTGACAAATAGTTTTAATTTTTAAGAAATACTTTGTTTCTTTGTTCAACATAACCGCTTGTCAAACTTAAACAAAGAAAATTAAGAATCACCCCTTAGGAAGAAGCCCTGTTTTACCACGAGCCAATCTAACCCAGTCTTTTGTTACTTTAAATTTGTTTGGGAATAATCTTTTTCTAAGAAGTCCATCTTCTACCAATTTTTGAACATGCTTTTTTCCCAATGGGAGGAAAGTAGTTGTACCGGTCTTTCTGACCCCTTGGCGGATTAATTCTTCTCTTAAGTATCTTGCAGGTGTGGTTCCTGTGAGCTGAATAAAT
>JAPLVQ010000155.1:1543-5643 GCA_026397035.1 Candidatus Iainarchaeum sp. | reverse complement strand
CTCCCATGCCTTTGGTAAATCATGTAAGCCAGATTCCATTTTCCATCAAAAATACCCAAATATCTTGGTTTTGAAGCAATAAATGTCGGAGCCAGAACTGCTCTAGACAAGGTTGGCTTTGAATACCCTTTAATTGTTTCTGCCATTGACTGTTGGATAAGTTTATCAGGAATACCTTCAACCGAATTTACAAGAACATATTTATTTTGAGCCATCAATAAGTAAAATGACTTTTTAACTATTTAAACTTTATTATAATAAAGAGAATTATTCTTAAAGAAATACTTTATTCCATTATGCAACATAACCAAAACCCTTAAAAACACCCTTCTTTTATTATGTTTAATTACATTTTTGGTCAAAACCACCCACTTTATTGGACACCTTGCAAACGTGCCCAAAAATTGAAAAGTAATGAAAATAACCACTTTTAGTCATAATTGAGCATAACAGAAACCATACGGGTTCAAAAAAAGGATAATTAGAACCCAAAGTAAAATTCCACATAAAATTTGTTTTGAAACAGTTTTGGATAGCTCCCGCAAGCACTCCACCAAATTTCCAAGGCATTGATTTGCTATTTTCTAAAAGAAAGGATTTGAAAGAGTTTTGAGAAGAAAAAGCACTTTGAATAAGCTTTTGAGGCCATGCGCAGAAACCCAGAACAAAAATTTAATAGAAATTTATTTTGGGGCGAGTGTTGGATCATGTTTGAAGCCACAAACAACATGACTTCAACATAACAAACCAAACACTATTCCTTGCCTCTCAACCTATTTTTGAAATGGTCCAAACTGTTCTTAGCTTTAAGGCTTTTTTTTAATGCTAAGATGCCTTTGGTCGGCAACGACGGTTCGCCAGTTCCACCATAACCTAAATATGGATTAAACCCTGATATTGTCTTTAAATAATGCCGCCTGGCCTTAATCACTTTCCGCCTTAAACTAACCATAAAATCACACTAAACCAACGCCTTTCTTCAATTTAAGCCTTTCTATTGTTTTAAGCCACTTTGCACCACCCCACGGCGGCGTACTTCCACTACTAAATTATTAAGGGCACTTTTGAAAAAACTTCCATATTTTGTGAAGGCGAAACGCAGGATAACCATGATTAGCTTGTATCCTGTGTTTATAATCTCTTCATTTTTGCTATTTTTGAGCCACTTTTGAAAGAGGGTGCACACACAGAATTGATTTAATCGCCAAAACAAGGCATTCTAAGCGAACTTTACGTCAGTTGACGTGTGAAAATGAAGGAATACGTCAAGATAAGTTTGAGCCAGTTTGCCTTGTTGGCTTATTATTGCCTTGTTTAGAACCAAGCCATTGAGCCATATCAAAAAGGGAGTCTTCTTTGTTATGTATCAACTGTTGTTGGTTGGGATCAAAATGCGCCACAAAACGAGAATTGTTTTAAAGTTATTTTTTCTGCAGCACGCTAAGCCATTTATTTGAACCTTCGCCAGAAACAGGCCAGTTTAATTTCAATATTTTAAATCCTGTGCGTGTAGCCTCTTGCGAAGTAAATATTGTTTTGCTGCTTGAGCCAGTGTAGATAAAATAACCGCCTTTATTCATTTTTGAGGCAATTTGTTTTAGCACATACTCCCGCTCGGCCTTATGCCTTTCTTTCTCAATCGCTTCTTTAGGACTTTTGTAACTACGTCTTTCAAAAAAATCTTTTGGAAAAGGAACCCCGCGTAATTTTTTCACATACTTTTGAAATCCGGGGCTTTTCTCCCTTTTATTCATGACTTCTGTCACTTCGCTTGGAAGCAAATATTCCTCATTGTACAAAAAAGCATGCTCCTCAAAAACAGCATTTCCCAAAACCAGGTTAAATCCGCTTTCTGCCAGGCGCTTGTCAAGCTCCTGAACACCCGGATCTATTCTGCCCCCCGCATAACAAGTCACCTTCGCTTTTTCAACTTCAGACAAGTAACTTAGAATCCCTGACCGTGGCGCTATTAGCAAGACTTTTTTCCCACACAAATTCCCCATTAATTCCAAGGCTTCATAAATTGGAGGCGCGTAATTATTATTCAAATCACCCCTTTTTTTAAGCCTGTTCCAAAGACGCTCGTACCTTGCCCCCCTTTCTGCTTTCTCAAAACGCTCTTTCAAATAAGAATGGAAGGGTCTGTTATACCCAGCTTTCTTCAGCGCTCTTCTTGTCCAAGCAACCATAATAGATTAACTCCAATTCTTTTACTTAAACCTTTCAATTATTAAAAATGTCCAACATAATGAGTTTCAATCTAATTTTTTTTCATAACACACAAAGCTTTTGTCTTTTTTAATTACAATTTTGATTTTCTTCCTACAAACTTAGTACTCCTTTCTTAAAACAGCATCTTTTTTCATTTTAGCAAGTTCCTTTTTAGAGCTCATGAAATTCACTCAGTTCCCTCTTATTATTTCAACAATCCTTTCTTCAACTTTATTCATTTTTTCAGAAATTAAAGTACCAACTTTATAAAGTATTATTGACTTATCAGCCGTAAATATTTTGTTTGCCCTTATGTAGCTTGTCCCATCTAATTTTCCGCTAATAATATCTTTGTCCTCCATTTCGATAACATATTTGTCATTTATCACTTTCCCAGTTATTTGGCAAACAATACAATCATCACCCGCTAAAGTTGCTATAATCAGCGCAGGACGTTTTTTTGTAGAAGAAAGATCCGTAAAAGGAAAAGGCAATACTACAACGCTTCCTTTTACAAATTCTTCCATCGTTTATCCTCTTCTTTTAAGTTCCAAATCTTCCCCAAGGACTTTTCACTCGCAAAAGCTGATCCAAACTTTTCCTCTATTTCGTCCATTTTGCGTATTTCAATATGATCATCAAAATTCAAAATAGCAATTTTGGATCCTTCAGTAAAACCTTTCTTCCCCCTTATACTCTTGGAAATAGATATCTGCCCCTTTTCAGTAATAGTTGCACTCTTAATGTCAATCAAACCCACCATAACCACCAAGTAAGAAAAGTAAGAAAAGTAATAAAAAGGAACCTTTGTCAATAAATTAAATTTGAAACCAATTGAAAACATTACAAAAAACGGTTTTAAGTGAATAAAAAGGTTTGGAGAGTAATTTGCCGACGTAAAATTATTTTTCGTAGAAGCACAAATATGCCCAATAAAATGTGCTCAGCAAAGTCAACTTTAAATTAAACCTTACACCTCACTAGGCAACCTTATATCCCCTCTTTCTCAAAATTTAAGTATGGGTTCGGGTCACGCAGCAAAGTATGCAAAAAAAGAGATAAAGAAAACTTCAATTAAAACTCTAAAAAACCATCACAAACCTGTTTCCAAGCACAGGCGCAATAAGCATATCCATAATCGCTCTCACGGGTCTCACCATTAAAGCAATTAATTTAATTTAATAATTTCACAAACTCTTCAACTTGTCCATTAATATTCCCTTTCTTTACAATCACAGTTTGTATTCCTAAAAACGCTTTTGTTTTCCCAAAACACTGATTAAAGTCAGTAATAAAAGATTTGGAGTCATTTCCCCCCATTGTGCAAAAAGCAGCAATGTTTGTTAATTTGTTTTGAGAAAGGTAAGTCCTTAGCGCAGGAGCCATTTTTCCCGCCCAAATAGGAGAACCAACAATTACTAAATCATATTTTTGAGGATCAAACTTTATTGGTTTTATTTGAGTTAATTTATTTTGTGCCGCATCCTTTCCTCCCCCCAGCCACCCAATGGGACCAGCGCGGTTCTTTTCATCAAAAATCTCTAATAAAAAACAACTAATGTTTTCATAACAATACCAAGTTCCAAAAAATATTAAAAGTGAGTGCTAGTTAAAATATGTCCAACAAAGAGAGTTATAAAATAGTCACACCAAATCAATATAAGGCACTATTTGAATTATCCCCTTTTTTTGGCCGATTATTTGAAGGTGTTTTGGGTTAAGCGGTATGATAGAAAAGGTTATTCCGCGTTTGTTTTTAATCGAGCCTCCGTCAGGATAGTTGACGAGTTTCATTTGTTTGTCATTTACTATCCTAAATCCCTCCAAGGCTATTAGCTGTCCAATTTCCACAAGTTTGTTTTTTACTTCATCTTCAGGCATTTGCATTT
>JAPLVQ010000155.1:0-1525 GCA_026397035.1 Candidatus Iainarchaeum sp. | reverse complement strand
CACGACTCATAAAAGTCCTCAACTACTGGAATATTTGTCCTGTTCATTGCAATAAACGGCCCCACAGGGTGTCCGATTGGTTTTAGGAGAACAAATCCAGAATTTGGAAGTCTTTCATTAACCATTCCTATCATTTTTCTAACAAACCTAATTTCTTCTCTTGGAGTTACATTCAAGTGATATTTAGCAGAAGTCGGGAATTTCAAAACAACCCCTTTTGTTCCTTTTACTTTAAGCACTCTTACCGCATAACCAGGGCTCATTGATTTTCTTCCCACTTCTGCAATCATTCCAGGAATATGCCCATACTCCCGTAATTTTCTTTCGTCAATATTTTTAAGTTTTCCAAATAATTTCATCATTCTAATAGGAAGTTTTCTTTTAGTTCTCTTTTGCTCTTTTTTCACTGCCAAGCGCAAACGTAATAAAACTTTTCTGCTAACTAATCTAAGAACCATTCAAATATAATTTACCTTAAGAACTACTTAAACCTTTTCTGAAAATGCGTATTGCTTCAAATACATCCAACCAAACGTGCTAAATTTGTGAAGCTCTAAAGAGTTATTAGAACAAAAAAGTCTATTTAATTTTTCTGTTTCAAATAGAATTTATAAATCTCTGCGATTTGTTTTGAGTTTAGAACCTTTCCTTTCGCATTTCTCCTAATAACCCCCACCTCTTCTCTTATTTGCGCTTGTTCTTTCTCAATCGCATCTTTACTCGTTTGCATCCTCGCGCCTAGCACCCCCTCAACTTCACTTAGAGCAGTCATTCTTTCGCTTAAAATCCTGTGAAGTGCATCTAAAGTCAATGGAAATTGGTGGAGCTTTCCATCATTTCTCGCATATAATGCAATTCCTTCCTTTACTTCTATTTGTCTCACAAGGGGCTTTACAATCATTCCTCTGGCTAGTCTCTTGGCTTGAACCAAATTTTTTGGAACAGAAAAATACAAATCCAAGGTTTCAATCGCTTTTCCAAGCTCAGGAAAAGAAGCGCATTGTTTTTTTAAGAATTTATAATGCCTCGTCTGAACAGTATAATCAACTCTATGCAACAATGAAGCCGCTTCACAAAGCTTTTTCACACCTAAAAGGTCTGTAAATGTTCTTTTGAAAAAATTAATACTGTTTATAACTTCTTCAGTTTCTTTGGTTAACGGAATTTCTCTTGGCTGCTTTAACTGTCTTCTCAATTCAACAATCCTTTCAACCGCTTCTCTTCTTGTTGAAGGAACCCTTGCAAGAACTTCTTCATTAATTTGAATTCTTCTTCCGCGCGAATCAAAAAAATGGGTTCTATTCCCCTCTTCAATAACCCTCACTGCATTTGCCCCAGTAACTCCAATTATTGCGCCTCTTCGCAAAACCTCGTATTGTCTAGGTGTACCGTAGCCGGACTTTTGTCCGCTTTTGTATGCCACACATTTGTCCGCTTTTCAAATATCATTTTCGCTTCTTGTTATAATACTTTTTGTTGAAGTAAATCACAGCTGGCGTTTGCCAGCCATGAATTTCCTGTTTGC
>JAPLVQ010000072.1 GCA_026397035.1 Candidatus Iainarchaeum sp. | reverse complement strand
TTATTTTCTTTGTATTTATGCCTTTCTGGAGGGATGGTTCTGTAGAAATCATTAGCCCATAATACTTTCTGGATTTACTTAAAGGATAATTTCAAACCGTTTTTTCCAGGGCTCAAACCCTAAGCAATAGTTTAAATAATAAAGAAGTGTTATTTCTAAAGCAGGCAATTATTCCTAAAAACGAGTAGTTGTTCTCAAAGTAAGTAATTATTTCCAAAGTGGATGTTTTGTCGTGGTTTTGATGCTTAATGAACAAGTGATTAATGACACGGTTTCGCGTCTTTTGGACGCTGGGATTGATGATGCGACAATTATTTCTACGCTTGCAGATGCGGGTGTTTCGCGTGAACAAGCAGCACAATACCTTTCACAAATAAAATCTCAAAATGGTGTGCCTTCTCAACCAAATCCAAGTGCTTCCCAAACTGAAGATATTCAAAGAATCAAGACGCAAGTAGATGTTCAGGCGGAACAGCATGATTTGCACCAGACAATGACTAATAGTCTTCTTGATGATCATTCTGAAAAGATAGAAGATGTTATTAATCAAGTTAATGAAGTAAGAAATACTATTTCCTCGGCCCCCCAAGCAGGTGACGCTTCTCTTTCAATGCGTATTGCCACAGTAGAACAAAAAGTAGAGGAAGTTAATGCAGGTGTAAAAGCGAGTCTTGACTTACTCCAAAAAATCCTTGATAATAACAGGAAAATACTTACTGAACTTGAAGCAAAGAAGTGAAACAGTTGTTTTCTGTTCCAGCACAAATAGAATAATTCCGATTTCTAAAAAGATTGTTCAGCCGTTAAATCCAAAAAAAGGCGCCGCCAACATAAACAAGAACTTCAATAATTGCAAAAATAATAATAAGGAGTATGCTTCCAGCAACTAAAATCCCCCAATTTTTCTTCTTCATGAAAAAATAGCCAAGCAAGAATCCTATTACTTGAAATACCCCATATAGACCGCATAAAAGCACAAGCGCAAAAATAGCTTCTGTGTTAATTTCCGTAATTGTCAAAAGTATCAGTAACAAAACGGGAAGCGCAATTATGCAAGCAAGCACAATAATTCCGATTGCATGCACTTTGTCTGTTGGATTTTTTTCTAAAGGCTTTTTCTTCTTTTTCGCAAAGTACGCTGTCAAAATGCCAATAACTAGTCCGGGCAATACCGCAATTAGAAATATACTCACTGCAAGGATTACAATTAAAAGAATTTCAAAGAGTATGCCAAATACTTCCTTCATAGCATCTTCTGGCAGAGTATAATCCGGAGAATATTCTGGCAAAAAGGGTTTCTCTGTAAAAAAGGAATCCATGTTAAGGACAGAAGTTGACCCGGAGTAATCTAAAAATGAAACACATTTTGATTTACTAAAACCATACTTTTCCGCAACCGTGCTATTTAAAACAGCATTCTCAAACATAAGTAGTTTTGAAGAATCATCAACACAGTTTTCTCCAAAGAAATAAATCTCTGCATTCGTAAAATTGTCATTCACGCTTGAGATTATCATCGGGTAAAAAGGTTTTTTTGGGTTGAAAGTGAATTCAAGCGGTGTCGCAACTCCCAATTTTAATTCAACCAGCGCTTTTACTAAATTAAAATCCGCTGTATTGCAGTCTTCACTATTTTGAAATAAATAATTAAAATCCGCGTCAATGCGTTTCAAAACTTCTTTTGCGTCGGCGCCTGAATAAGTATATGTATAAGGAGTAATTTGAATTTCATCCGCGCATTTTGTTTCATTTTCTCCAGCAGTAGCTCCAGAAGACTCTCCAACGAGGTTTATTTTGTTTGCCACAAAATAATAATCTCCTGTATTGATATAATACTCCAAAACGTTTTCTTTTTCGACAGGAAAGTAAAAATTATTGTCATTCAGCCAATCAAGAAGAGAATTAGAACTAGTTGCTTTTAAAATAGTCAAGTCATACATGTCAATTTTGAGGGTTTGAATTACATTAACTCCCGCCCCTGTATTTGCCGCGCCAAGACCAGGCATACTTTGTTTTTCACGATAATTTGAAGGCGGATTGAATAAATCAGATAAATCAAAAAAAATGCTGCTGTCCCCCCGCTTTACTATGGGTATTGAACTACTCTGAATCGGGACTACCCATGCCATGTTTGTGAGTTCACTTGAAATTATTTTTGTAGAAAGAATCATTTGCTCTGTTGAACCGTCCCAAAAAATAGCCGCTTTTTGTTCGGGCGCAAAAACACTCTTATAATACAGCGCAGGAGGCATTATTCCTCCGTCAGCAAGAACAAAACCTAGCGAAAGCAAAACCAGTACTGGAATTAGTAAAGCAAATAATTTTTTCAACTTTGTTCAACTCCAGTTCCCTTTTCAAATATTTACTGGCAATTTGTGGTTATATCCCTGCAGACATTTTCTATGCACAAATTGTAATACTCGTTGCATGTAATGCGACAACTGTAATAACTCAATCCTCCTTCCTGGCAGGTTCCGCAGCTCGTGAAGTAAGTTCCGCCAACAGTATTGCTGCCTCCGCTAATGCATGCGGCTCCGCCACAAATACCTGCTACTCCCCAATTGCATCTTGACCCGCTTGGACAATAATAGCACTCTCCACGAAGCGCTATATTATCACTGCTGTAAGGACATTGCCCGCACAAAACCTGCCCAGATTTTTCTGGACAAGACTCTGGGTGATCAAAGTGCACTGAACAACCAGTCCTGTTAAAAATAACTGCGGGCTTTTCATAATCCCTGTACTGGCACTGAGTTGACCCATTCATTCCAGTAATTGCGGCATCATAATAATCACTTGAAGAAGCTGAAGTAACTGTGTTTGTTCCACCGGTATCATACGTCACATTTGTTCCTGTATCATAAGTAGCGTTCACGGGCTCAAGAGAAACATTTACAGTTTCTGGATACGCTTGAGTATTTGCTACACAAGGATTAACGCTTCGGTCAACAGGAGAATCGCTAGTAGCAACTGGATAATGTGCTCCAGGCGGACAACCAGAACAAAACGGAAGCACTTCCCCTGAAAAAGTCAATTGAATTGCGCCTGTTTCGGTTCCGCTTGGAAGATTAGCAGTAAACGTTACATCGCAAGTCCTTGGCTGGCCATAAGAGTAAATATTGCTCTTGCCAAAACACACTGCGTATCTATGCCCCTTAACTGTTTGTAAATAAGCGCGTGAGTCATAAGTTATGGCAATACCTAATGAAAAAAGCGCTGAGTCAAGTTCAATTGGGAAGGGAACAGCAGGCATAAGCATATCGCTCGGCAAGCGTACAGCTACTGGAGGCAAAGTATTGCAAACAATATCCTGGAACTGTTGCTCAATATTTCCAGAACCAGTAACAACAGTTGCGGGTTCTGTTGGTTCATTTATTACTTCTGTATTATCGTCAGGAGACAAAATAGAAATAAGCCCATTGTTGTCCGTGGGCAAATTTACTTCAGCATTCAAATCAGTTCCGGCATTTAAATCGCTACCATTTCCTAAAGAAGATTTTCCTGCTTTAAATGCACAAATAACTTTTCCGGATTCATCAATAAAAGCAAACGCGTTCAAACCAGAATTTACATCAGCAACTTTTACGTAGTAATATGAAGCTGGTTCCATGTTAGGGCATGCATTCGACAAGAACAGCTCATGATCGCTGAGAGCATCCTGAATATTTGAGGCAGTTAACAATTGTACATTTATTTCTGCATCCGGATAATCAGCAAGGAATGTTTGAATTATCGGAGAAGATTTTGCAGCATCCAAAGGGCTATTGGTGCAACCAAAAAGCAAAAGCCCTGCAACCAGGAGCACAGCAAAAAACACCAACTTATTCAACTAAACACCTTTAAACGAATACACCTTTCAAATATAAAAACCTCTTTATTGAAAAAGATTATCCTCATAACAAAGCATAAATCACTATAAGCAGTTTGGGTCTTTACTTCATCACAAAAACACAAGGAAATAGGGTCAAGAAAACAATAAAACCCTACAAGTAGTCTGTCTCTTTAATCATTTCGTCAGTAGTAAATATTCGTATCCTTTTTTGTTTTTTGAACTCTTTGTCATTACTCCAAATTATCGTATTCTTGTATAATGCGCACGCAAAATAATAAATGTCTTTTGTGTCGTTTGTAAGTGTTTGGGCGGCAGGGATGAAAGGAACTAAATTTCCATCATCAACTAATGAAATGTTCTTCAACAACAGTGCAATCAAATAGTTTAATTCATCTTCACTTCCATTGCTTTTCTTTAGGATTTCTAATTTGTACTTTAGCAGTTCCACAAAAATAAACGCAGGAGCAAATAGTCTCAATTCAGGATTTGCTAAAACTCTTCTTGTTTCTCCGCCTTTAATTAATGCGGCAAAAAGAATATTAGCGTCTATTGTTACTTGCATTAAGAAGCGCCTCGGAATGTTTTAGGATATTTGAATTAACTTTGTCCAGTATTGGTTTGATATCTTTTTCACTCAGATTAAGCTTTTTTGCAAGCTTTTCGACTTCATTAAAGTCATCCAATTTTTGCTCAATTAAGGTTCTTATTGAATTAGACCACCTTATTTCAGGATGCTCGTCCATACGCGCTTTAGTCTCAGCAGGAATCGAAAGAGTAATATTAACCACAAAACATCACATAACTATTATGTGCACAAACATATTTAAACTTGTGTTT
>JAPLVQ010000033.1:8568-11386 GCA_026397035.1 Candidatus Iainarchaeum sp. | reverse complement strand
TACAGTTCCACAACAATCCAAACCCGCCCTAGGCCCGTCCGGTCTCCCTACCCCATCAGTCCCTATGCAACAAGTTTCTTTAGTATCATCATAAGGACGCTTGCTTACATCTCCACAACAAGACAAATTCTTATTATACCCAATACTCGCAATTCCATCGGTCCCAAAACAACAAACTGAATAACTGGGATTATATGCTACTTCGTGACTAGTCCCGCAACATTTTGAACCACTAGAACCAATATCCCCTGCTCCATCAGTCCCCGAACAGCAAACCTGCGTACTTGGATTATACAACCATTGCCCTGCACTTGAGGTTCCGCAACACTTAGAAGAAATAGGACCCACGTACCCCACAGTTACTGACCCTGAAACATCTTTTGTGCAACAAGTTTCACTGCCAACATTGTACCAATCCCCTTGAGTACCGCACGGCAAATATCCGTCTCCAGGCACATGCCCTGCTCCGCCACCAGTTCCAGTTCCATGCCCAGCCGCTCCAGCTACTGGCATTGATTGTGCACTTCCCAAACCTCCTGAAGTTGTTCCTAAAGCGCAGTCCATAGGACAAGTTGAAGCACTCTCGCTTCCATTGCAAGTGCCATCCCCGCAATAAGCCGGAACTTGAGTACAACCGCTAAAAAACACTAGTAAAACAAAAGAAGCAACTAAACCAAAAACAAATATTCCTGCTCGCATAACAAAACCAACACCTAACAACTTTAAAAACCTTTCCAAAGCCACCATTCTCTACAAATACTCCCCTAAATATATAAACTTCCCCTTAACTTTTAAAAATTCTCACTCATTCTAACTTATAAAAATTCTCTTACCTTCTAAATTAATTCGCCGATAGTAACTTTGTTTCGTTCCAGTTTATTGCTCCGTCAGCAGGGCAGGCGAATCCGTTTGGATCAATTACTTCTTTTAGTACATTATCTAGCGTCATATCAATTAATTTAATGTCAGTGGCTTGTATTGTTGAGTAGGATTCATTTTTCTTTGGAATTACCGCGTTTAGTGTCATTGGTTTATAAGTCATTATTTTTGCGATTACGCTTCCTCCTGTGTTTCCTGGTTGTATCATTAGTGTTCCGTTTTCCGGATAGTAATATATTCCTTTAATATCTTGTGCGCTTGCCTGCGGTGAGAGTTTTATTCCAAAAAATCCGCTTGTTAAAAAAGCATCAAGTCCTTTTACTATTCCACCAAATTCGTGCCAGTTTATTAGATTTGTCGGCATTGTAAAGTTAGGGTCTGTCGGGCGGTAACTAAATCCAGTCTCTCCTCCGCGTAGTTCTACTGTTAGTTTCATTGGTACGCGTTTATAAAATAACATTTCGTTTCCGCTTACTTTTGTTCCAAGTATTGTTCCTTGGATTGAATTTTCAAGTATAGTCTCTTTTGGAGTGGGTGTTGGTTCAAATCCGCTCATTAGCATTGCGTTTTGTGCGGCTCTTGGCGCATTATCAACAGTGTTCAAATCGGATACTATTATGGTTGCCGTGGTTGCGTCTTTGTTAGAGTAATCAAAGTCTATTTCCATTGGGTACCGTCCTATTTGGAGTGTTTTCATTTCATTTTTGCTTTTGTCCTTAAATTCTATCTTTAAACTTTTTATAGCATCAGGGAGTTTGGTCAATAAATCCTGTTTTAATGCAATTGTAGTATCTTTTATCATTGTTGTTTTCATGTCGCCCGCTAGTCCGCTGTTTAGTCCCGAATCGACAAGTTTTGTATTATATTTTGCGAGTTGGTGTATTTTATCAAGTGAGTCAGGCCATGCGGCATAAACTTTTTCTTTTTCTTCATCATTTAAGTCAGAGCCGGGAATTATTTTTCCTGTGCTATCAACTTTCTCATATAATCCGCTTACAAACTTTGCTCCGTTCGCGCTTGCGAGTGCCTGTGCTTCGTTTACAGAAATTGTAATTGAAACAGCTTCTCCGCAGGGTGTAATTACACAATCTTTTCCTTTTTCGTCACAAGCTCCTACACTCTTGATTGATGTAATTATTCCTTCATATCTTGCAAGTGTCATATAATATTTGTCATTTAGTTTAGTCATTCCTAATTTCGAGGCAAAGCTTCCTGAAGTACTGCTTGGGAATTCTATGAGTATTTTTTCCTTTTGAGCGGTGCGAATCTTTCCTGTAACTTTTAACATTTCTGCTAGTCCGTTAGTTGATTCAGGCTTTGCCAAAATTGTTTTATTTTCAGAATAATAATCACTTGGCACGATGTAATCACTGGCTAGTAGTGTTCCATTCTCTTTCTTGAAGAACCAAGCGTATTTAGCATCTCCTGTACAGAGTTTTATTGCTGGTCCGAGAGCCTGCCTGTATAATTTTGTAAGTGAATTATCAACCACAGGATCAAGTTTTGCGATTGTTGTACTTGTTCCTGTTGTGCCTAAAGTAGTAGAACTATCTTTTACTGTAATCATTTCAAGTGATTTTACTGGGGTTGTGAGTGTAATTAATTGTGCTTTTATTTTTCCAAACTTAGTTGTTAAGAATGCTTTTAGCATATCACCGCTACAGAAATTCTTTGTGCAGTCTTCAAGCTCGATTTGGGAGTAACCCTTTAATAAAGTTTTTCCTATCTGGTCAAACCCGTAATCTTTATAATTAGTACTGCATCCGTTTAGTCCCGTGCCTGTCTGTCCGAAAGTCAATGCATTTAAATCATCATAAATTTGCTGTGCGGATACTAGACCTAACTTTCCCTTGCATAATGGATTTTGTTTTTCCATTTCTGTTATTGCTTCGGCAAGTTTTGCATTTTTCTGGGCGGTAGTGAAATTTGCCCCCATTGG
>JAPLVQ010000033.1:0-8545 GCA_026397035.1 Candidatus Iainarchaeum sp. | reverse complement strand
TGCAATCGCTATCAATATCAGTGCCAACCTTGAGGCATTCTTTATCTTTGCCTCCTTTGTAAGTGTATCCTTCTCGTGTGAATAATACATTGAGCGTCCAAGTCAGGTCTTGCGAATCCATTGTTATTGCTCGTGATACTTTTGCTGTGATTGGTTTTGATAAGAATACACAGTCTACTGTCATTGCGCTCCTGTCAATTTCTACCATTATGTTTGAACCTCTTGTGTTTTTGAGTACTGTTCCTGAACCTGTTTCTGAGATTGTTATTACTGCCCCTCCGGCTTCTTCAGCTGTTACTTTTGTTAAAACTTTTATGCTGTCAAGTAATCCGCAGTTTTTGGTTCCTGTCGTTGACTTGTCTGTTGTTTTACTCTTTTCTTTGCTTGCATTTTCCGCCGCGATTCTTGAGTAATAAGTGTAGTCATATCCTGCGGTATACGGCGTTTGAGTTCCCATTGTTCCTGCATGATAATTCGCGCTTGTGTTTGTTGTTGGTCCTGGCCCGATTCTTAGTGCCGGTGGTTCCGCTATGTAAATATATTTTGATTTATTGGTTAAGCCAAATTCGCTTTCCGGCACAACCCCGTCTTTATTTCCGGTTCTTACTGACCAATAATTAATAATATCAAGCGCTCCTTTGTTCTGGCATTCTTCTGGTCTGGCATTTGGATCTCCCCAATTAATTGCTGAGTCAATGCTTTCAGTTAGTCTCCATACATCGGTTAGTGTGATTGGGAATTGCTGGCATTGTCCTGAACCGTACTGGTTGGAATAACTCACATTAAGTGTTCCGTAAACATCCGTTCTTGCTGCTGTTTCTGTTGCCCACTGTCTTATACTGCTTACATTCTGGAATAATCCGTACTGTCCTGTTGTATTATCAAATAATTTCTTCTGCGGGATATATTGCGCGCTTGGCATTACATCAAAGTCTACTCTTTCAGTGGTTCCTGTTGCACCCTGCTCGAGTGTTCTATATTTTATTCTTGTTCCTGTTATTAATGAACAATTGTTTGTCATACATGCATTTTGCATCATTGCGCCGCTTGCGTAATTGTTTTGCTGACCACCGTAGTAATTACCCGTCCCTGATTGCGCTCTTCCTTGATAGAATCCTAAATCAAATTGGTCTTTTGGCGCGGAACATTCAATTGATGCTACATTTGCTCTTGATAATTGAACTCCTGTATCATAACAAGTATTGTATACTGAATATGTTTGCGGTCGGTAAACAAACGAATTCAAATTCAAATTTGTTACGTTTGTTTTTATGCAGTCAGGATCCATGTCTCCGAGTCTGCGTATTGTTACGTTTACACTGCCAAGACTTTTCTTTGATTCTTGAGTATTAGTTGGTTTTGCGTTTACTTTTATTGAATATCTTCCAAGCACGTATCCTGGCTGTACTACTACTGTTTTATCCGAGTCAGCGGAAATCGTAAAAGTTTGTTCTGACACAACCACTCTTGGATCAGGTTCAAGAGCAACATCAATATCGCCGGTGCAAGTATTCTTTATAATAAAAGAGCTTTGATCATAACTCATATTTTGGACGGTTCCTGTTGCTCCGCCTAATTGGGATGAGTATACACTTCCGGCACCGTATGCTCCATATCCTGCTCCATAAGCTCCATACGCATTACCATATCCTCCATAAGTACTTAGCCCTCCATTATATCCATTTCCATATCCTGCTGTGCCATATCCAGTCATTCCCATTCCGCCCATATATGACAAACCATATGGCGAGCTTTGATTAGAAAATCCTGCATATCCTCCTGTGTATGGAGCCATTGATGAATTCATTATTCTCTGGTAACCCATACTCCACGGGGCAATATCAAGCATTACTCCTCCTACAGGTTGTACTATTGTAACACATTTTGAGAGTATATTCATTGTGAGGTTTGCTTTTATTTGGGCTTCGGATTTTTCTTCTGTTTTATCATCTAAAATGTTTTTTCCGTTTATTAAAATCGTTACTGTTTGTGTGCCTGAAGATACCGCCGCGTTTGGCATGAAATGGATTGTTACTTCCTCGTCACCCTCTTTTTCAAGGTAATCGCTTACTTTTGCATATTTGTCAGTTAGTACCGCGCTTTTGATATTTGTGCTTGTTAGTGTTATTGTCCCTATTTTGAGTTCTCCGCTTAGTTTTGCTTCAATGTTTTGGAGCGGGATTTGTACTCCTTCTGCAGCACAGGTATTTGTTAGGGTTACTGTTTTTGTTTGTTCATTATTGGAAGCCACCATATCAATTGTTGCTGGATTTACTTTGAAGCATTTAGCGTTATCCATGTGCCCTGGCATTGAGATTCGTATATCAACTGGAACTTCGTTTAAGAAGCTTTGTCCTGTTCCGGCTACTGTAGTGTTAAATATTATATTCCCTGTAACATCTTTTGGTTCAACGAGTTTGAGCGCGGCGGAATTGAGTTTGATTGAGAGTGAATAGTTCCTGTCTTTTCCACGTTCTACTATTGCCCCGCTTGGATCAGTATCAAACTTTACATCAAGATATGCTTTTAGTCCTCCAGTTACTTGAGTAGAAATTATTTTCACGCTTGTTGAAGTATTGTTTTGAATTAATACTGTTGTATCAAATCCTGTAACATCCCCTTTCTTTATTGTTTCAGTAATGTTATCTGGAGTTATTGTTAGTAATGCGGTATCTATTGCTTTTGTGAGTTCAACTGTGTCATAGCCTTCTTTTCTGGCTGTGATTGTGAGTACATCTCCTATTCCTGGTTCTGCAAGTTCATAAGTTGCCAGTCCTTCTGATGTTGTTTGTACATTTCCCAAAAGTACTTTTCCTGATTTGATTGTTACAAGAGTTCCATCTATTGGGTCATTGTTATCCATCGCTTCAAAGAAGAGAGTGTTTGTGATGTAAGGAACTATTACTTTTGGCACCATTTCAAAACTCATTTTTTTATTTTGTTTTACGTTTAGTGTTATTGTTTCGTCAAGCTCATTTTTCGTTGATGAATTAATCGCTAATTTTATTCCAGAAGTTCCTGAAGAAGTAGTGCTTAGTGTTACTTGTATTTTTAACGGGGCATCAATTCCGATTGTTCCTAAATTTATTGAGGAGTAAGCTGATTGAACCATACCGTTTACTGTTACTGAATTAATATCAAGGCTTTTTCCAGTTACTGATAGTACTGCCCCAGAAATTGGTTTTCCGCTGTAATTAGTAAGATCGGCTAAGAGCGCGTATTGCACTCCTTTTTTTGCTTCAACTGTCCCCATTACATAAATTTTCTTTCCTGCTTCCGACCCGCTTAGTGTTTGGAGTGTGTAAGATCTGCAAAAGCTTCCTGTGCAAAGGCTTGATGTTCCGCTTGAAAGTATTCTTCTGTTCGCCATAGCGTATAATTCATTTCCTGTCGCGATATTTTTCGGGTCGCGCAGAGTACTTGCTCCTTTTGCCCAGCCTCTATAGAACAATTCAATTGGTACCCCAGGATCCGCTTCGCTGATAACAATTTCCGATTCTACTTCGTAAGTTCCTTCTGATGGATTTCTCCATACAGAATTAGCCCATTTCGCATCGCCTTGTGTAAGCCGTTTAGAATCAATATCGTATCCATTTGGAGGAGTGTATGAAGTTCCTTTAGTTATTTTCCCTGACGAATTTACTGCGCTCAAATATACATTGTCTTCTTCCATATTGTTTGTTACATTTTGTACTTCTTTTCCCGTGCGTAAGTGGAGTCCTGCTTCGGTGTAAGAGCCTTTTGGAACCTGTATTATCGCTTTGACTGTGTATACTCCTTGGCTTATTTGTGCGGCGTCGTCTCCCGCAAGTACCGAAGTTCCGCTGTATATTCCCGCTATTGATGCGATTAATTGTCCCGAAGGTCTGTATAATACTATTTCTTTATTTACTGTTGCGTTAGCCGCCGGATTTACTAGTGTTGTAAAATATTTCTGATAGTTCGCGCTTTCAACAATAAAATAAATTTTTTTGTCCGCGCGTATATTAAATTCCGCTGTTCCGTCAGTGCTTGTTAATACTGTGCTTGCTTCCTGCTGGGAAGTCATTTGGTTTATCGCTTTTACGCTTGCTCCGCTTAATGGATTCTTTTCTGGATCAAGTACTTTTAAAATTACTTTTCCTTCGCCTATATCAAAAGTCACTTCAAGTGTTTTTTGAACTCTTGGTTCTATTTGAACACTTTCAGAACTGACTGAACCAAAACCTTCTTTTGAAACTACTGCAAAATATGATTTTCCAAGTTCAAGGTTTACAAATAGAGCTTCTCCTGTCGCGCCGGTGGTTTTGTCCGAAACAACGCTGTCAACAGAATCAATTTTTTTGAGTACCACTCTTGCGTTATCAATTGGCATTTTGTTTGGATCCGTTACATGTACTATAATTGAATTTGCTTTTGTGGGATCCGCTTTTTCGATTTGAATTGTTTTAGTATCCCCTGCTGTCACTGAAATGGATTCCGAAACCATGTACGCTGGATGGTCAACTATTACAGTATACTCAGTTCCTTGGGGTACAGTAAATTCTACTACTCCTGTTGATTTTGTATAATCAGTTCTTACTTCGCTCGCGTTAGTACTTGAAGTTAGTTTTACTTCCGCTCCGTTTACAAGCGTTCCCGCTAAAGAGTCTTTTACAGTTATTGTTACTTTCACTGCTACTGCGCGAATTAGTTCTGCATTAAATTGTATTGTCGCGCTTTGGGTTAATTCTTTTCTATCCCCTGCTACTGAACCGTCATAACTCAAAAAAGCTCCTTGGGAATCGGATACTACAATATAATACGTTTTTATTGGAACACTATTGAATACTATTATTCCTGTTCCGTCGCTGATACTTATTATTGGCTGTGTTCCGTCACTTGGAACTAACCTTACTGATAATCCTGCCGAAGGAGTAGCCGCTTCTCCTTTTATGGATAAATTTACCATAACAGTTCCTGTTGATAGTTCAATCGCTCTTACTGTTACCGAAGAGTCTTGGGCAAAAGAAGCGTATTGTGAAATTAATTCATAATTTGATACTGATATTACTTCTACTTGGTCGCATGAGCTTTTTACTTTCGCATCAAAGCGTCCATTCATATAAGTTGCTATTTGTTCTTGAGTATCGTCTTTGCATTTGTAAGTAAGCGTTCCAGAGCCTGTAATTAGATTGCCTTGCATGGAGCGAAGATAAACTGCTTTTGTTAATGTTGTGTCTTCAATCAATAGTGTCATGTCTTCGGTTCTGTCTCCGGCGAGCGTTATTTCTGCTCCTGTTTCGGTAGTATAATCAGTTTTTTCCAGTTTTATTCTGTATACTCCATTTTGTAGTAGGAAAGAATAACTTCCAGTAACACTGGTTGTTTTTGAGTCAATAATTTCTTGTCCTTTTAGGATTGTAATTGTTGCATTTTCAACTGCCGTTCCTGTTGAGTCATTCACAACAACAGTCAGTGTTGATTGCGCAGAAGAAAAGAAGAAGAAAAACAACAACAATATAATTATTATTACTAATAGAATCGCTGCGGGAAAACTTGGCACGCCTTTTTCTTCAATTGTGTCAATAAAGCCTCCAAACGCCGGAGCTTTTGAGGATACTGCATCAACAAAATTAAACCACTTGTCTTCCATGGAGTAATATATATCTTTTAACGCGTCCTTTGCACCCATTAAAACCACTTAATCAAAAAACCTTCTTTTTTAGATATTTTCTATACTAAATCAATAATAACCCTTCGCTAAACCGATAATAATATACAGTTCAGTCCTTTATTAATGTTTTCCCAATGCTTTTGAATATTTAGAAAACAAAAAAACTTATAATTTAATAAATAGCCCAGGCATTATTGAAACTTGATTATGTTTGCGGTTTGCAGGAAGTGCTATCTGATACGCATTTTGGAAGTAAATCAGCGTCTTCTGGCATGGGTACAGGGTCATAACTCGTGTCTTCTATTCTTATTTCTATATAAAGCGGATTTGTTTCTTTAAAAACTACATCAACAAGTACAGACCTGATTCTAGAACATACTAATCTAGCCCCCGCTCCTTCGCCTGTAATTAATTTTGTTTCATAAGAAGCAGTTGCAACAAATAATTGCGAAAATCCGCAGTCATCAATTGCTTCCCCGCCATAATCTCTGGGATTAAGAAAAGAATCTCTTACAACAAAACTCGCATCATCGGATATAAAAGTATTTGAAATTGGGGGTACCGCAAGAGCGCATATTTCTCGCGCTCCGAATGCTCTTATCGCAGTAACTCCCGGCGAACTCCCTCCGGACAAGTATGATTTTATTCCAAGAACATTAATCTCGGTTCCTGTATTGTCTACTAAATTAGTTATTGAGCCTTCATCTACTTTAGGGCATGCTGTCGGCATCTTATCGTCTAGGACAGAATTTTTTGGGTCCGTACGCGGAGAACACTTTAAGTCATCACAAAAACCCAGTTTGAGTTTAGCTAATTCTTGGTGTGCCGCTTGAATTACTTTTGCGGTTTTTCTTGCTTCAAAAAGCGCTTTAAAGAAGCGGAGCGGGATATAAACTTTCAAATTTGTTCTTGGAAGTATCGGCATTTTTATTTCTTCAAGAGTAACATTATCTTTTACAACAATTCTTGGCAGGGCTTCGTAATCTTCATCACTCAAATTGTTTAAGGGTATATTAAAATAAAACGAGCCGTTTTTGCATTCGCTATCACCGCAGTCCAGCACTTGTAAAAAATCTTTTTGCACGGATTTTCTCACAGCGTTTGTAATTGCGTCTTTTGCTTTTATACTTGTATCATTCAAATAAACATTGAAGCGTCCGTAAGTGGTTGGATCAAACTGGTCTATTGTTCTTTCTGAAACAAAACGCACTACGGCATCAAATTTATTTCCATCATTCACATTAGTATTTAGTAAGTTTATTTCAAAAGCGGATTTCATTTTGTCAAAAGTAAATTTGTCATCAGCTAAATCCGCGGGCTTCATTATTGTAAATAACCCGAGTCCATTCTCATTTTCTAGTTTATTTCCTGAAAAAGTTAAGTAATCCTCGAATTTTTCACGAAAGTTATAGTTAAAGTTTTGGAGCGCGTCTGCTCTTGCGAGGTTCGCCGCGTCTGAGAGCTGATAGTTTGTCAGCATTGAGTAAATCTGTCCGTTTGTTTTTTCTTCTGAGGAAATTAAAGTATTTGTCATTACTACTCCAACCATTACAAGTATTATTGCTACTAGGGCTGAGAACATGTTGAATCCGCGCGCGGAGCCCCCCAAACTAATTATTTTTTTCATAATCACTCGAAGATGATTGTTTTAAGTAGTTAAAAAAGGTTTCTTAGAGCAAGATTTTCAAAAAAATACTAAGCAAATTATTTGAATTATTATCTGGGCGTTTTAACTAAACCACTCAACCAAATCACTCAACAAAGCCACTCAACTGAACCACTCAACAAAGCCACTCAACTGAACTATTTAATCGTCGACCCGCCAGTATTTGTCGCTCTTGCGCTTGTACTATTAGTCCATACTTGCTGCCATGAATTGTATAGTTTTAAGAAATTATCCTGTGCTTCTATATTTCCTTTTAGTTCGGGGAATATTTTTACTGCGAGTGCTCTTCCGTTTGCAGGAGTTTTAAACGCATCTTCTCCAGGATATTTTACTCTCTCTGTTGCGGCAATCACTAGTTTGTCTCTTAGCCACCCAGTGTAATTCGCAAACTCTGAATCTTTTTGTTTTTCAAAGTCTTTCCATCCTTGAAGGAGTATTGCTATTGCCAATGGTTCTTCAGCATTTAATATTGCTTTTTTATTGTCTTTTCCGTCAATTAGCACTGGATCCGTGTAATAGTAAATAAGTTTTTGGATTTCGCGGTTTTGCAATATTTTTATGTGCGACTTTGCTACAGCAAGTTTGTCAGCATCTTTTCCTGCCGCTGGATAATTGTATTTATCCAGTAATTCTCTTTCTGTTGTCAGAGTTGTTTTTAAGAGCCATACTTCAAGTGGTCTCATTTCAGGAGGTCTTTTTTCTTCAGTAGTTTCTTTGAAAGTAAGCATTTTTCCTTTCTTTTCAGCAATGTCTTTTTCCATTTGTGCTTGCTGTATAGGAGTTGATACTTCTTCAAACTTTGTTGTGTATCCGGTTTTTCCAAGTGTATCTTGTGTTACTGTCAGTCTGTAAGTTTTTCCTCGTACAAACATTTGGTTTGGATTTTCTGTTTTTGTTGTGATAGCATTAAATCCGCTTGTTTTCTTTTCTATCATCGCATCATACGCTGCGGTTCCCGCAATGTTTGCGACTACTGAACATGCTGAAATTTTTCCAAACTGCTTTAGTCCTGCCCAGATTCTCTGTCCCGCCGGATTGCCGAGGGTAATCCTCCCCTCGCGGTCACTAATCCACACGCCGACGGGCAACAGGTCGAGTACTTGCCTGAGCAGTTCTTCATTCTGCCTGAGCTCTTCCTGCGCCCTGCGTTTTGCCGTGACGTCCACGAGGCTCAATACGACTCCGCCCACTCTTCCATCCCTCTCTCTAATGGGGTGGAGGCTCCAGTCCCGGTAGGTGACCCC
>JAPLVQ010000087.1 GCA_026397035.1 Candidatus Iainarchaeum sp. | reverse complement strand
GTTTCTGCCGTAGTTGTTCTAATGCTTTCTGGCTTGCCTTTTAATGCTCCGCTTAAATCTGTTCCGTTTGTTTCTGACGCTTTCACAAAACTAGCAACAAGCTTTTCCGGAGGAATAAATGTTTCCGGAAATGGGCCGATAACGATTAATGTAGGGCTAGTTGATTCTTTAGGAAATGCGATTTTATCAGTGCTAAATAATAGCGGGGAGGATTTGTTTGTTAATCAAATCGTTGGACCTTCTGGGAGTGGAGGAGTTGATTTTGATGGAGCCACTGTTCCAAGCAGAGGAACAGTAAATTTTCCATTAAACCTTTCTGATGTTTGCAGATGTCCTGATGACGGCACGACCCAGTTTAACTGTACCTATATAGTTTATTTTACAGATGCGCATGGCAACAGGGTAGGGCAAAATGTTACTGTGCCAATGACTTGTTCTTCGAGTGGAATTGATATTACTCCAGTGATTATTTCTCAATTCTTAATTAATGAGATTGATAATCCTTCAATGCTTGATTTTGGTGCTACTAGCTTCAATCTAGGTATCAGCACTACTAAACCTGCTACTGGATGCAGGTATAGCAAAACCCCTGGAAAAGCGTACATAAGTATGACAAATAATTTTGATATGATGGATTCTCAGAACTTTACCGTGACTATAAGCGGACTATTGCCAGGAGATAATATTGTTTATATTAAATGTTTAGAGGAAAGTTCTGGCAATGCAAATCTGAATGATTATAATGTTAATATAAGAACTCCTCTTGGAGGCGGAACCATAGCTGATCCTTGGGTAATTAATAACGCTACCCAACTCCAAGCGGCAGGGAATCATTTAAATGGTAATTTTGCTCTTGGGGGGGATATTAATTGTTCTGATACAATTACCTGGACTTATACTGATGGTTTGAACAATACGCAATACGGGTTCAAATCCATAGGTGATTATGGTACGCCTTTTACAGGGACTTTTGATGGAAGGGGATATAAAATAATGGATCTTTATATGAACAAAAATCTAACTGGTTATACAGCTCCTTTTGGAAGCCTTGGTGGAACAGCGTCAATTTCAAGGGTTGGGTTTGAAAGAGAGAATATTAATGATGGATCAGGTCAAGTGGCAGGAGGAGTATTTGGATTTGCCAATTGCGTTAATTGTTTAATAAGTCAAGTTTATACTACTGGAACAATAAATGCTTATGTTCTTGTTGGGGGAATAGGAGGAAGCGGGGTAAGCACTGGGGGGCAAAGTAATTTATCAATAGTGGATTCCTATTCAACTGTAAATATAATTTCTAACGGGGGACCTGTTGGAGGAATTTTGGGAGAAACTGCAGGGTCTGGTGTATCAATAAACAGAACGTATGCTTCCGGGAATCTCTCTGGAATGGGGCCAGTTGGCGGAATTATTGGGCAACATAACAATTCAAGTACTACAAACAGTTTCTTTTCTGGAACCATTTTGATTAATTCGGGGGGCGGAATAATTGGTTTAACATCCAGTGCAAGTTTAAATAACACACACTACCTTTCCAACCCGAATTATACTTGTTATAACACTAATCAAACTAATCCACAATGCACTCCCCATGATGTAGTCTCTTATTTTTATACTCCAACAAATGCTCCTCTGGATTCCTTTGACGGATTTGGCGCAGACAAAAACTGGGGCATTTGTGCAGGAAGTTCACTTCCTTTCTTGACTTGGGAAAATAGAAGCTGCTAAAAACCATTTTGTGATTAAAAAAATATTTAATTAAATGAGATGAAAACTCTTTGAAGGGATGAAATAAGGCGAGCAATATGAATTACTTATTTCATCCTTCAACACTTATACTTCTTCTTGCAAACTTATTTGCAATATACCAAGTGTGGGCAAGCGGCTGGAGTGTATATGTAGTTCTTTTGGTTTATGTAATTCAAGGAATTATTATCGGGATTTTGCATTACATAAAGATTTTAGGGTTAAAACAATTCACCGCCAAGGATTGGGCGAATGGTATTTCAGTAGTGGAGAACGGAAAAAAAGTGGATATTGAAAGCAGGGGTGCTG
>JAPLVQ010000003.1:939-4704 GCA_026397035.1 Candidatus Iainarchaeum sp. | reverse complement strand
ATAAAGAAGACTGAGATTCCGTTGATGGGTAAACTGCCTGAAGAAGGAGGAGAATATTTTGGCAAAAAGTCAATTGGGTTTGAGCATGGATTAATGATTAAAAAAAGAACTAAACAATTTGCTTCTCCTGAAGAAATTAATAAACAGCTTTCAAATAAACAGTTTTTTAAACCAAAAGACAATACTGTTCTCGAAGCGATTAAGTCCAAGACTAAGGTTCTTGAAAAAAAAGAGGCTCTGGCACAAAAGAAAGCGGCACTTGAGAGGTTGAAACTATCAGCAAAACAAATTAATAAAGGCAAAACTAATATTAAAAGAGCCGAAGAGATGGAAGAAATTGAGGAAGAATTGTTAGGGGATATTGGAAATGAAGAACCTTAGAATAACATTGAATAACGAACCTTAATTTGCTAGAAAACCCTAAAAAAGAAAGAACAAAAAGCGCAAAATAGAAAAAAGTTGTGAAAGAAGGGGATTTTTTAGTAGAGGGAGGATTATTAAGTATTTTGAGTATCAAAGTATCTCAAACAAGTAAGTATATCAAATATGTACTTGTCTTGAATAGACAAGCAGGATATTTGGCAATTTGGGAATGTATTAATTTGAGTATAATTGATAAGTAGTGTGGTGAATTTGATGGTTGATAAAGTTCCAAGAAGATTAATGAGGTTTCAAAGAATTCCAGCAGTTGGAGAAAGCCCCCAAAAAGCTGGACATATTTTGGAATCAAACCCCGCTTCAAAAGATGGAAGAAACGTGCTTGACAAAATGCCTTCAATGGATTATACTGATTTGGCAAAATTAAAAGAACAGAAAGATAAGGGCTCGAAAAAAGGCTTTTGTTATAAGGACCCCGCTCCTCAGCAAAAAAAACAAGTAAAACCGATTGATGATGATGGAATGGCAGAAAGTTTATTTTCTCAAATAAAAAGCGTGGAAATAGAAAACGATAGCGAGAAAAACACCGGCAAAACTTCAAGAGAAAGACCTGGACGCGCAAGAGGAAGAAGAGCCGAAAGAAATGAAGAGGCAAATAACGAAAATGACAACAAGAATTCAAATAAAATACCCCAAGCTAATAATTTGAATCCTGCACCGCAAACACAAGCAACTGCTAATGTTAAATCGCTTTTTGAAGCAAATGATTTAGAAGCCAAAAAGTCACAAAAAACAAGCGCTAAAAAAGCTCTTCCAAAAGAAGAAAATGATGAGTTTGATTTAGGACTTGATGGGGAGCAGAACGCCCAAGCAGAAGACGGCGAAAAAGCAGAAAGTGATGAAGAATTTGATAGTCTTGAAGAAGAGGAAATAATTAAATGTCCTTCTTGCAATAAAACAATTGAAAAGATAATTTACTGTCCAAAATGCGGAGCGGCTTTTTGTAAGAACTGCGCAAAAACAGTAAATGCGGCATCAACCTGTCCAAAATGTAATACAAAAGTAGCGATTATATAAAAATTAATTAAGACCCTTCAGGTTCATTCAAATTTTGTTTCCTACAAGGTCTTCATAAGTAAATTTTCCGATTGTTTTATTGAGGGCTTGTTCTACTCTTTGCCGCTCAAGACTTTTTTGAGTATCAAGAGAATCAAGTTCTTTTAAGAATTGCTTAAATTTTGTGCACCCGTATTTTTCAATAAAGTTCTTTACAATAAGTGCGGAGTAATTATACATACTGTAACTATAATCTAAAATAAAATATTGTTTTGCATCAGCATTAGTAATAATGTACTTGTTATTATTAGAATCAAATATCTCCCCGCCAATGTACTTTGCTCCTAAATAAAACGCTATCCCTTCATTAAGCCAGTTAGGCAGATTGTAATTAGTTACTGCTGTGTGGGTTAGTTCGTGCATTAAAACCTCCTCAAACTCGTCTTTTAACTGTCCCCCTTGAATTACAATTACTCCTCCAGAGTTATAAGTGAATGAACTATCTGAACTAACAACATCTGTGAAGAAAAGAAATATTTTTGACGTGGTTTTTTGGGAGACAAGATTCTCTGCAAAAGAAGCATTATCACTTACCCGCTCAATACTTTTATCATTCGCTAAATAAAAATTACGCTGACTCTCTGAAATTATGAATTTGCCCGCGGTGAATGTTGGTTCTTTTGAGACGGCAATCATTTGCTCATTAGTCCCGTTAAATGTTTTTCTATAATCATTAAGGATTTTTCCATTGTTAGAAATTATTTCAAGATCAACAAGTTCGCCTAAATAAGCAAAAACAATTACAGGGTAAATACAAACCCCGTCAGCACACCCTTTTTGAGGAGTATAAGAGTACTTATAGCTGATAATATTTCGTCCGCCTTTTAAATTAAAATACCCGCTTTTCGTAGTAAAAGTCACTGAATTTTGGGTCTTTAACGGGATAGCGGAATTAAAATCATACTGACTGGTACTAATCATATTTTGGGCTGATTCATTCTCAAAGAATAATTTAAAATCAGTAGAAGATTTTGGAACTGAGTAACCCAAACCCATCTTTTCTGTTCCATTAATATTGAAATCAACATATTCTGTTCCTTCAACGGTAATCAGATTCTCATCAATAACCATTTTTTGTTTTAAATAAGGCATGCAAAGTGATGACGTGCATAACCCTGAAGCATTAAAATCCGGGCTTTTTGAAGCGACCATTTTTTCAGCAACTTTTTTTTCTGATTGGTAATCAAAATAAGGAAAATCATTTGAACATAAAGGTTCTTTTAATTTAAACAACCCACAACATCATTAATTCCCACAACATCATTAATTCCCACAACATCATTAATTCCCACAACATCATTAATTCCCACAACATCATTAATTCCCACAACATCATTAATTCCCACAACATCATTAATTCCCACAACACCACTATTTACTTCATTATTATCTGTCCATAAATTATTATAATCCTGATTATCTTTCGACAAAACTGAGACAGACTTATTTTGGACAGGATTAAACCCCACTTGTCCTTCACTGCACCCAAAAAGCAAAAATAAAGCCATAATGGAAACTAAAAGAACTAAGAAACTAGTCTTTTTTAGAAATGCTTTTTTGAGATTCATGAAAAATTCAAACCCATAAAACTATAAATATTAAAACTACTTAACTTCAAACCCACAAAATCACAAATAACAAAACTCCTATCACAAATAACAAAACTAATTTAATTCAATTCACCCAAAACGCCTCACTAAAACAAACCCGCCCTATTTGAAAATACTTCAATCAAAGTAAATCCACTCAAATACTTAATACTTCCATTTTGCAATTTAAATTAAGTTTTTAATAATTTTTGCTTAAATCGTAAATTGTTTTTGTTAGTTTTAACTTGATTTTTATTATCTTTTATTTGAATATTGTGTAGTATAGTTTCCATAGTGTTTTTATTTTGCTTGAGTTTATTCTTATGGTTTTCATTGCGCTTGAGTAGGTGATGTCTTTTTCTACTTCGCCTAGTCTTTTGCCTAGGTTTGTTTGTTTGGAGTTGTATACTCTTGATTCGATTAGTCCTTCTTTGAAGTATTGTGTTTGGGTGTTTCTCATTTCGTCTATTAGGCGTTGTCGTTCTTCGTTTAGTTTGGTTGTTCGGGTTTTGAGGCTTACGATATTTGTTAGTTCGTTTTGGGCGTTGATGACGTTGTCTACTGCTTCGCCTAAGCGGTTTTCGTAGTGGTTTAATGCGGTTTGGTATTCGTTCATGCTTATTTTTTTGTCTACAAAGCAGGCTTTTTGGAGTTCTTTCATTAAACTCAATAACAAATTCTC
>JAPLVQ010000003.1:0-879 GCA_026397035.1 Candidatus Iainarchaeum sp. | reverse complement strand
CTAGTTTTCCTACGCGTCTTTTTTTTTTTTTTTTTCGCATGTATAAGAATAATGAGCCTAAAAAGAATAAAGCTACTATTATTCCTATTCCTATTTGGGCGCTGTTTTGGACGATGAAGTAGCCTGCGTTGAATGTGCCTTTGGTTTCAAGACTTAAAGTTAACAGCGCGTCTTTCAAAACTAGGTTTGCTTTGTCGTATTCTCCTCTTTCAAAAGCGAGTTTTGCGATTGTGAATAGTCTCATTGTTTTGGGAGTGTCTATTCCGTTTGCTGTGCTTTTGTTCATGCTTTCGTTGATTGTGTTCAAATCGTTCAAAACCTGAACAGCTGTTCCAGCAAGAGATAAAATTGATTCAACATTTGTTTTTGCGCCTTCGTAATCTTCTGCACCCACTCGAAGGTTAGCGTCTAATAATAATTTTTTTAATGGTCCTACGTTAATCCCTAACTTTTCAAGTTCTTTTACTTTATCGCTTCCATTACCAACAATATTTATTGCTTCGGTAACATTTAAGTCGTGAACCGCTAACACAACTTTGTTTTCGTATGTGAATTTGGTTTCTTTTTTGCCTTTTCCGTTAGCGAGAATTCCGTTAATAGTAAAAACCAAATCATGCTTTCCAATGTCAAAGTATTTGGGTGCAGCGACTTTTACTGTAAAACTTTTTTCTTCCCCTGGCCCTAAATCGCCAATACTAGGATTCACAATCTCCAAATATTTTGATAACAATCCTGATACGCTTGCTGTTAGTCCTAGTAAGTTTCTGTCGCTAAAAGGGTTTTTTACTCTTACAATAAACTCATCATCTTTTCCTCTAATTAATTCCAATCGTTCACTGGTTTTAAAGAATTCAGCTTCTTGTGCTGTACTAAAAATAC
>JAPLVQ010000041.1 GCA_026397035.1 Candidatus Iainarchaeum sp. | reverse complement strand
TAAATAACCTAACTTTCAAAAAAAAAAAGGTTTTGAAAGAAAATTAAAACTGCAAGGCAAGTTGCAAAGGAGAATTAGAACGTTTAATTTATTAATTTTTGATTTCTTAAAAGGAATGTTATAGGGGGCGTTGTGCGTCCCCCTATTACATTATGAATATTTTATTTACCTTATGAAGTCCAAATCAAGGTCTTTGTCTCTGTATCCTCTTGATGAGCTTTCGCCTTTTCCAGAGTATTTGCTTGGAGAGGACTTAATGTATGGGCTGTGTACTCCTGTGAAGATGCAAATAACTTCCAACTTGTTTTCGAAAGTCGGGTCTACTCTTGCTCCCCAAATAACAATAGCTTTAGGGTCAATCTTCTCAGTTAGCATTTCACCAACAGCATTAGCTTCACCCAAAGTCAAGTCAGGCCCTCCAGTGATGTGAATTAAGCATCCTGTAGCTCCTGCGATATCAATATCTAACAAAGCGTTCTTCAAAGTGTCTTCAACAACTTCGTTAACTTTGTCAACTGACTTTGATTCACCAACAGCAATAACACTCAAACCCTTGTTTGACATTATTGACCTTACGTCAGCATAATCAAGGTTAATCAATGATGGCTGGGTGATTGTCTCTGTAATTCCTCTTACAGTTCTAGCAACTACTTCATCAGCTACCTTGAAAGCGTCCTGAATTGGCAAGTTTGGAACTAATTCAACCAATCTGTTGTTATCAATAACAACTACAGTATCACAAACTTTCTGCAAAGCGTCAATACCTTCCTCAGCTTTAATTAGTCTTGCTTTTTCTAGAGCGAATGGGTAAGTAACCATTGCGATTACAATTGCGCCCTGCTCTTTAGCTATTCCTGCAACTATTGGAGCAGAACCTGTTCCAGTTCCTCCTCCCATTCCAGCTGACAAGAACAACATGTCTACGCCTGCCATTACTTCTTCTAAAGCGTTTCTTGAAACTTCAGCAGCCTTAGCACCAACTTCTGGGTACCCTCCAGCTCCTAAACCTCTAGTTACACTCTTACCAATGAGAACTTTTGTTATCTCATCGTTAACAATAGCTAAGTGTTGCTTATCAGTGTTAATTGCCACTAATTGCGCCCCTGCTATTCCCATTGCTGCAAGTCTGTTAACTGCGTTACATCCTGCACCACCGCATCCGACAACCATTATTTTTGGTGTACCGAATTCTTCTAACTTATCGTCAGCAACTGTTGACGTTCGTCCCATTGAGGACTCTATCAAAGACTTCATCAAAATCACCCTTGCCAATAAAGGCAAAAAATTTTATTACACCTATTGCCACTTACCTTATTTATAAACCTTTCCTTTTATGTATAGGATTCTAACGCTTTATACGCCAAAAGAAGCCCGTATAGGGCTTTTAACACTCACTTCGTTGATTGTGGAAATAGCCAAAGTACAACCAAATGCTTTAAATTGGCGATTTGAGCAAAGTGACGTAAAAAAACACAAAAACACACATCAAAAAGTGTTATAATAGCTTATTTTGTATAAAATAAGCATCTATTAGCCTTAATCTTGTCGAAATGGATGCAAAGTGCTAAGAAGCCGTTTTTTTGTTATGTCGAATACTAAATAGCGCAATTTTATCAAAAAAGGCTATTATGCTCCATTTTGCCAATTAAATTAAAAATAACTATAATTATACATACTAAAAGGATTCAATTTTAGGAGTTTTTGAAGAAATTTTTTTACGAAACTTTTTTGAGGGGTTAATAACATAACAAAGTTTGGACCCTAACAGGAACAAAATGAAAAAAAGAGCAATAAGTTTAGGAAAAAGTGAGAGTTAACTTGTAAAAAAAAAACTATAATTAGTTTGGATAAATTGACACTTACTTTAATCCAAAATTGGAACTATTTCCTCGGACGAGTTCTTGCTCTGCGCATAATCCCGCCAGAACTGCCATCACCCGAAGAAAGAATTTGATTGAGGGTTGCGCGCATCTTTTTAGCTTGTTTTTTCCTAGCCGCAAGCTTGGCCGCGGGGGTTAAACCAGGAATAGTAGACTTACTCACTCCAACCCGCTTAACCAACCCACGCTTAACCATAAAATCCAATCCAACACTTTACCTATTCAGTACTCTTCCACCCTTGTGTAAAAGTACTCTTTCAAATGATCGCACGAAGGACACTTGTCAGGAGGGGTTAATCCTATATGCATGTATCCGCACTTCCTACAAAACCAAATAACAGGCTTCTCTTTTTTTAGTAAAGTCCCATCCACAATCGCTTTTTGTATCTTCTCGTATCTTTCCTTGTGGTGCTTCTCAGCAACCCCAATAGAAGCAAATCTTTTGGCTATGTCAGGAAGGTTATCCTTCACCGCCTGTTTAGCAAAATCAGGGTACATTTGGGTGAACTCGTGAGTCTCCCCAGCAATGGACCACTTAAGGTTATCCAAAGTGGAGCCAAACATCGCAGCTCCCTCGGCCTCCACCATTAACGGTGCAGGCTTCTTCCCTGCTTTGGCAGCAAGCTGGTTAATCATCTTAGATAATTGGGTAGCGTGCTCCCTCTCCTGCTCAGCGGTCTCAAGGAACACTGACTCAAGCTCAAAATAATTATCCTTCATCGCCTGCTTTGCGAACATACTGTACCTATTTCTCGCCTGACTCTCCCCAATGAAAGCCTTATGCAAATTCTTCAAAGTCTCTTCCACAAAAAACACCTCACCAACAAATAATTACTCAAAAGAGAGTCAAACAACTTATATAATTAGCG
>JAPLVQ010000044.1 GCA_026397035.1 Candidatus Iainarchaeum sp. | reverse complement strand
TTAAATTCTGCTTTTATCCCAAATTCTAAAGCTAATCTTTTTACTGCTTCAGTTATTTTTGTAAGATTTTTAAATGCATTTCCTTCAAGAGTGATTGTGAGTTCATCTTCCTTGATTTCTTTTTTAGAACCAGGTATTATTGAGAAGTATTTCTCAAAGATTTGTTCAGAGACTTCTTTCTTGTCCTTGAATTCTTTTTCATGTTTTATATTGTATTCAACATCTCGTCCTGCTAGCGGATGATTGAAATCTATTCTTACTCTTCCGCTTCCTACGCTTTGTATTTTTCCAAGCGCTTTTCCTATTCTTAGTACAAGTCCCGGGTAAGGATTTATTTTTTGGTCGTGAAAATTTTGAAGAGGAACTACTCTTACCAAATCACTTTGTCTTTCGCCAAAAGCATCTTTTGATAATAGTTTTAGGAGTTTTTCTTCGCCTTCTTTCATACGCTCAAGTTCTTTTTCTACAAGCGGGAGTAATTCGTTTTCACCGGTAATTATAGTTAGCGGGCTGTATTTTCTTCCTTGGTCAAATATTCCTGCATTTTTTGCTGTATTCTCATCAGTAGTATCAAAAACCGCTCCGCCTAAAAGCTCTTTTCCAGTAAAAGTCACTCTAATCATTTTCTTTTTATTTTCAGCCATTTTCCCACCAATTCCTTTTCATTTCTTTCTAGTTATCCTTTTTTATTTAAGGTTTTTAAACGTATTCGACCGCTTATTTGTTAAGAATTTGACTAAAAAAAGCACTTGCTTTAATTTGCTAAAGCATTTGTGTAGTCAAAGTATTTGTTTTTGAAGCTAATGATTTTGAAAATAATGACTTAAAAAATAAGATTTTTGAGTATTGTATGTTTTGAAGAATTTTGAGGCGTTTGTTGTGAAAAAAGATAATATGCTAAAGTTGCTTGGTATTTTTGTTGTTGTTTTCATGGCAGGAAGCATGGCCGCGGCAGTGCTTTACTCTGATAAGGACAATAGTTCATCAAATAATAATAATACTGTTGATACCCTTCCTGAACCACAGACTTCAGAGTTTAATTACACTGTTTCTTTTGATGCTAATGCGCTTAAAGAGCTCGGCACGGTTAAGCTTGTTGCTTTCACAAGTGTTCTTGATAAAGAACTCATTGATAATGCAGTGCTCAGTAAGGGAAAAGTTTCAAAGATTTCTTCAAAATTTGTAAAAGAATCTCTTGATTCAAATGATTGGATGTATCTTGCAGACCTTTCTTTTAAAAAGAATTCTCTTTCTGCTGTGGCTATTGCAGAGATTTTTGATATTAATTATTTTAATTCCGCGCGAAGAACTGATTTTGGCGCGGCGAAATATATTACTATTACTGCTCCAAAATATTTGATTCTTCATAATTCCGATCTTAATATTGACCGCAATTTTCCGCTTGAAAATAATGTTCTTTCGGCTCTTGCGGGACTTAATACAACAACCGGAGATAATTTAATTATTAGCGGTAAAATGACTGTTAATGGCAAAGTTATTGTTTCTGTAGAACTTTCAGAACAGAGAAATTTGACTCAGGAAAAGATTTTGAATGACTCAGCTGCCCAAAATATTGATTTGAATTCAATTATCATTGACTCAAATTCTCCAGTTACTACTACTGATTTAAATTATCAAATCGAAAACCAAAGTTCAGCAGGGGTTAATACAAATTCTCCAATAACTATTTCTTAACAATCGTTTTGATTTTACTCAATCAACTTATTGGCTTTTAGTTTTCTGCTTTTTATTAATTATTTTCCCCAGTTAATTAGCGTATCTTTAATTTTTCCTTCATACACCATTAACCTTTTTAACCTCAATCGTCTTTTCTTTACTGGTTCTTATGCATGGAGTTATTTCTTCTTTGAAGGATTTTGACAAGGTGTTTAGTAAGTCTCCTAAAGCGGGTGAACGCAGGGAAGCCTTGCAAAAATATTTTGGAGTTAATGGAGTCATTAAGGCTGTTGAAGCGAATAAAGAATGGCCTAAACTTTTGTATCCAAGTATTGAGGTTCTTGATTCTAAGATTAAAGAGTCTAAGGAACGAAGAAAGATTTTTGCTTCAAAACTTAGCGAGTGGAAAAAAAATCATTTTAATGCATCCATGTATCATCAGGTTAATCAGGTAAAAAAATTCGCAGAACCCGTTTATTGGAAGCATCTTGCTAAAACTATTTCTGATAAGGATTATAGGATTGATGCTGATTCGGTTAAACTTCCTGCTCATCTTGTCGCTGACAAGAAATGGCGCCCTATGGTCAAAATGTTTGTAAATGATATTGAGTATCGCAAACAGCTCGCAGAAACTGTAAATACTTCTATTGTTTATAAGAAAAATAAAAGGGTGGCAAAGTTTGCCGATGATTTGCAGGATTTTAGAATGGATGCGGCAGATAAACAGGTAAAAGATTTAGAAGAAAAAGTTTCTGATTTAGAAAGCGTGGAAAAGTCTTTGAAGGAAATGCAGAAATGGGCGAAAGAATAGTTTTCTGGATTTCAATATTTTTATGGAAGAGTTTATTGACGAAATTGACCGTACAGGCAAAGTGATTGCGACTCATTCAAAAAGTCTTTTTAAAAAAAGAATGTTTCTTCACCAAGGGATAGTAATAATTCCGATGGCAAAAGACAATAAATTCTTGCTTGCCAAAAGGGCTGCTAATAAATATCCTTTTCCAAACACTTGGTGCGCGGGGGTTGGAGGAAAATCATCTTCAGGAGAATCCCCAAAAGAAACTGCAGTTAGAGAAATGAAAGAAGAGATAGGAAAAGTTTTTCCGATTAAAGAAGTGGCTTCAGTTATTTATAATGAAAGTGACTGGAAGTGTTTTTTTCATATTTTTACAACCACTCAAATAGTTTCTCCTAGTGAGCTCGTACTTGACCCAGAAGAAATTCAATATGTCCAGGCTTTTTCAATTGAAGAAATTTTAGAGAAAGTGAAAAACAATCCTGAAGAGTTCGCACCAACTTTTAATAGGATAATTGTAGAGTTTGCTAAAGCATTAAAGAAATAAAATCTAAAAAATAACTTACTTCTCTAAAAATTCTGGTTGCATCTTAGCTCTTTTCTAACTGTCTAGTTTCACCACTACACCCACTCCCCTAAGCCGACCACCGGCAAATCACTCCCAAAGCGTATTTAAAGGAAAAAAACAGGAGTGTTATGGTTTGAATTGTTGGGTTCTTTTTGAACCCAACTTAAAACTCAAGCTAAAGAGGTGTTAATATGTTTGGATCAAAATTAATAAGATTTGTTGAGGGAGAGGCAATAAAGGAAATGAATTTCTTTTATGTTAAGATGTAATTTTTGGAGTGCGGCAGTAATCAAAAACATTAAGATTCTCGTATCACCCTGCGTTAGAAATTTAATATAGTTTTTGATTACTTGCTTTTCTCCTCTAATTCCCGACACAAGAAGTTTAACTAAGAGAATTATTCAGCATAAAATATAAGGAGGTGTTTTAATGAAACCAGTAAAATCAGTGAAAGTAGGTTCTGTGGAAGTTGCAGTATGGGAGAATTCTTCAAAAGATGGTAAGAAGTTCTATACTACTACGCTTGACCGAAACTATAAAACTGGGGAAGAATGGAAGAAAACTAATTCCCTAAATAATGATGATTTGCCTAAAGCGATTTTGGCTCTTCAGGAAGCGTTTCATTTTGTTTCTTTAAAAGAATGAAAGCTTCTTCTCAAAATACCAATACAAATCAGGGACTGTCTGAACTACTCGGGGTTGAAACCCCGAGGGTCTTTTGGCTAACTGCTGTACTGTAGCATTGTTGTTTGGGTTGTTTTGTTTTCTGTTGCTGTCCAATGCTTTTTTTGTGATTCGTTAACATATTTTTTCATTGCTTCGTTA
>JAPLVQ010000166.1 GCA_026397035.1 Candidatus Iainarchaeum sp. | reverse complement strand
CTAGTGCGCTTGAATCAGTGACATCAATATGGTTTTTTATTGTTTTTCCTACTGCGAGTCTTTGTTCTACATCAAGGTATGCGCTTGGCTCGTCAAGCAAGTAAATATCCGCTTTTTTGCTTAAGCACAAAGCTATTGAGACTCTTTGTAGTTCTCCTCCTGAAAGGTGTTTTGCTTGTTTTTCAAGGAGTTCTTCAAGTTCTAGTGGTCTTAATACATTTTGACGGATTTGGGAGATGCTTGTCCCTTCAAATAACTCTTGCACGGTTTTTTCTCCAGTATAATTAATATATTGCGGTTTGTAAGCTATTTTCACTTTGTTCTCAAGTTTAGTGTTGTCAGCTTCTATTTCTCCTGCAAGGATTTTCATAAAAGTGGTTTTCCCTATCCCGTTTGGTCCGACTATTCCGATGATTTCATTTTTGCTTACTGCATTACTTTCTGTAATTAGTTTGAATTCGCCCAGCTTTTTTTCAATCGCAGGCCACTGAATTATTTTTTCGCGTTTTCCTTTGCTTTCTTTTTTTTGGTGCGAAAAGAAATCTATTTTGTATTCTCTGAATCTGTAATTCTCATCTTTTGAGTATCCTTCAAGGTAAGTGTTTATTCCTTCCCTGGTTGTTTTTACTTGTGATACAAACCCGTATACTCTTGGTTTTCCGTACATCAAGTTCACGTAATCAGATAAGTAGTCAAGAAGGATTAGATCGTGTTCTACTGTTAGTACTGCGGAGTTTTTTGAGAGTTCTCTAATATATTTTGCCACGCGTAAGCGTTCTTTTATATCCAAAAACGAGCTTGGTTCGTCAAAGAAGTAAATGTCTGCGTTTTTTAGTCCTGTGGCGGCGATTGCTACTTTTTGAAATTCGCCTCCGGAAAGTTTTGAAGCGTCATGGTCTAGTATTCCTTCAATGTTTAATTCTTTTGCCACTTCAAGCATTTTTCCTTTTTCATCTACTTTTAAGAGTAGTTCTGCAACGCTTCCTTTTGCGCTTATCATTTCAATGTTTTGGGGTTTTACGGCGATTCTCAACTTTTTTCCGTAAAGCTTTTTGAATATTTCCTGCTCTTCTTTTCCCCTGTAATATTCAATTATTTTTGCTTTATCTCCTTCTTTTTCGCCTAAGTTTGGTATAATATTGCCTGAAAGTATTTTAACGATAGTAGTTTTTCCTATTCCGTTTCTTCCGATTATTCCAAGCACCGCATTCTTTTTTGGTACTGTTAACCCGTGTATTCGGAATTGGTTTTTTCCAAAAGAGTGTATTACTTCGCCTAAATCAATTGAAATGTTAATTATACTTATTGCATTAAACGGGCAGCGGTTTTGGCAGATTTCACATCCAATGCATTGTTCTTCAGAAATAATTGGTTTTTGCAAGGGTTCGTGCGTTATGCATTTTTTACCGGTGCGATTTACTGGACACACTTTTTTGCATAAGTAGTTCCCGCAATTATCATAATTGCATGTTTCGTAGTCTATTACTGCAATCCTTTTTTTTGGGTTCATAGTTGTTTTACCTTCTTAATTCAATTACAGAAGCTTTTTTTAGAAAGTAATAAAAACAATAGGGTTTTCATTTAAATCAAAAAAAGCGTTTTTCGCCTAAAAAACGTCATTTAGAGGGTCATCATTTATTCTCATTTTTAATAATTATTTTTTTTGATGTTGTTATTGTTAAGGGAATATTTTTTCCTCGTGTTGTTTTTATAGTGCAGTTTAAATCGTATGCTACTGCATCAATATAATTTCCTCCAGGGTATTTTGCACAGGTTATTGTTTTTTGTGCATTATATTCTGTTAGTAATAGGTTTGAGTTGTTATCCACGCAGGTTACTGGAACGCTTGTCCAGTTACATCCTTTTGTCATTTGTTTTAGAGTTGCTTCATAGCTCAAGTAGTGGCTTTTCATTTTTGTAATATTTTCTTTTTGCGGGTTCTCCATTTGCATTGTGGTGGTTGCCCCAAGAATCATTATTCCAGTCATTACTGCTGCGAACATCAGTATTATTCCTAAAAAGCCTTTCATCTTTTCCACCCGCAGTTATTTTCACTTAAAATTGAGTTGTTTACTTGATTAAATTTTATTGTCTTGTCGCAATATTGTTCTTTTGCGCTAGCGTCCAGGGGTGTTGCAGGAAGATTGAAATAAAGGGTTTGCTGGATACTGGCTTGTGCCATTAGTTGGGTGGTTGTATTATTTTCTGTATGACTAGCCTCACTGTAGGAAAATACGCCCATCGCAAATATAACTATTACAATTGCCGCCGCGGCTTCTATTGTAAATATAAATCCTTTATTCATTTTCCCACCTGTATTGTTAGTGTTCCGCTGTTTATTACAACCCCATTTTTGCATGTCACTCCTCTATTCATGCAATCGGTTAAATCGCCATCTTTTGCGGCATCACTGCATACAAAAACATTAAGATCTATTGAAGAGATATTGTCTGTATTAATTGTGTCATTAATTATACTTTTAGTGGCAATTGAGTTTCCTTTTTCTCCAATTAATAGAGAGATATTTACAGGATATCCTTGTAGTGATAATTTTTGTTTAATTTGTTCGCTGCTCATTTTTTGCAATTTTTTCCAATTAATTGAGAAAGGGGTTTCTGTTATTCCAAAATTACAGTCGCTCCATGTTGAGTTAGTTATTATCGCTGCTGCGGTTTCTGTTGTTTGTATGAGTTCGTCTCCGAGCCTGTTTTGTTTTTTGTTATAGAGATTAAATTCAGCGGTGCTCGCGATAAGTCCGATTCCAAGTATTGCGAGCGAGATTGCGATTAATACGTCTGTAGCAAATATTTGTCCTTTTATGTAAGATGATTGTCTTTTAATTTTAAAACTAGGCTTATTTTGGTGTTTTTTATTATTCATTTGTTATCACCACGCTTCCGTCTGTTTGTGTTGTGTCAAGAATAATTCTTGTGTCTAACTGTTTGTATATTGGCGCAACTGCGCTTTGTGTTTTTCCATCATAAATAACTGAAAGTTTTATGTTTCCGTCCAGGATTTCATCTTTTGGGTCGATTAATCCGCCAGCAGGAATGAGTATTTCTACTTTTGGGTAAACTGTTTTTGATTCCCCCCCGCTTTCTTTATATTTAATTTTTGGGACTTTTGTTTCAACTCTAAAATTTGTGTCAGAAAGTATCTGTGCTTCGTTAATAATGTTTGCGGTTGTGTTTACTGCCAGTTCTAATTGTTGTGTCGTGTTTGAAATTTCTCCTGAGTCTATATAAGTAGTTGTTATTGCATTTAGTGCTCCAATAATTACGAGCATGGAAACAATGCTTATTACTAAATCTAGGCTTATTTGTCCTTTTTTCATCTTATTTATTACAATTTTGGTCCTTTTAATTTTGTCTTTTTCTTTTTTTTTATTCAATTAGTACATTAATTATTCTTTTGCCGTTTTCATCATAGAATCCGGTGTTTAGCGGATTGTAGGGATACCCAAGGATAATATTTATTAAGTATTTCCTAAAAAAGTGCGTGTCTTGTGTGCTTGGACGGTAGCTTGCATTTGGGTGGGAATGGAGGCTTCCTATTATTGTTTCGTCAAAAGGAAGCGAGCTTTCAAGAAAACTTACTGAGTTCTCACTAGTTTCTGAAGGAATGAATATTATTTCTTTTACGGTTTTATTTTTTGCATCGCCTCCTATAAGGCAGGCGAATTCCTTCGGATAATAGTTTTGTGCTGAAAGACACGCATCTTCAAGAAGTGTTTTTTTTATTCTCCACATTTTGTTCACTTGAATAAATTCAATTTTGTTTGTTGATATATTTGGTATATGCTTTTGTTCACTTGAATAAGTGGTGCTTTGTTTAATTATATATTTTCTAGGAGTACAGTTTTTAATATAGAATAAAAACATAAAATATTAGT